>JBKPMX010000089.1:0-11168 GCA_046765655.1 Acidobacteriota bacterium | reverse complement strand
TTGTTGACGTCGTCAGTGATTCGCAGAAATTCGTCCACCTGCTCGTCTTTCGGATCAGTGAAAACGACGGGAATGTTGAAGTAGCGCAGGCCTAGCTCTTTCGCTTTCGCTTCTTCCTCGGCTGCGCGATGTTCGCTAGGTTGGCGCAAGTTGATAATTGCTTTGACGCCTTCCTTCTTCAACATCTCGAGATGTTCAAGGCGCGGTTGGCCGCCGGTGCAAAACTGATCATTCACATGAAGATAATTCCTGATCGATTGCACCGAGTCTTGTGACGGCGTCGCCTGAAAGACCAGGAATAAAGCGAGTAAGGTATTGATGAGTTTCATAGATTACGTTCTCTCTTTTCAGCACGCGCTTCAACAGCTCCAACCAGGGCGAGAATAATCAACGCCAATAGCGTGAGGAGTGCGGCTATGCCAACTGTTCCTAAGCCGACGCTCACGCCGATCGCTGCGGTCATCCACACCGAAGCTGCCGTTGTAAGTCCACGAACGTGGTGCTCCTCACCCACTTTAAGAATCGACCCCGCGCCAATAAAACCGATGCCCGTAATAATGCCTTGAATCAGCCTGGATAATCCTTCATTGGAAAGTCCCGCACTAGAGGCGACCACTATTAAAGCGGCAGTGCCTACGCATACGAGGGTTTGTGTCCGGAGGCCTGCCGATTTTCTGGCCCGTTCGCGCTCCAAACCCACAATAGCGCCCAACAGAGTGGCTGCTAACAATCGGATGACGACGCGGCCAAAGTCATGCCGATTTGTTAGACCTCTCGTCAACTCTTCCCAGAAGACATCCATTATTTGTCTTACTTAAAACGAGTACCAGCAATGTTTCGGCGAGCGTTCGGGACACAGTTTAAGCCCGTTCAGGGTTATTAGTCATCACAATGTTTGACCGTCGGTTTATGCAACCAGGGATTCGGTACCGTTCGCGGTCGCGGATGTCCAGGACTCAATTCGCATAGTTGATATCGGTGTCGAGACTTGGCCATCCGCCACCGCGCATGGTACTGATTAGCTCCTTCGCAACTTATTCTGAGCTTGCTCAAGTGTGTCGGATACCGCGTCCCGTTCGGTATTGACTGTATTGTCGGATACCGATTATTGAATCTACAGAGTTCAGGAGCTGTTCAATGGATTACATTACTGACGCTAGAGAGTTTTTAAATAACTATTACTCAACATTTAGCACCCTCGATATTGAATCGATCACCCCATTCTTCCAGGAGCCTTGCATCTTCGTCTCGCCACAGGGTGTAGTCGCGTCTCAAACTGCCGAGCAGGTCAAGGACGTTTTCAAACTCATCGCAGAAGGCCTCCGATCGAAAGCTTATGGTCGAAGCGAGTTGATCAATCTGAAGGTTCAGCGGCTGAGCGACACGACAATGTTGGCAAGTGGTATCGCCGATCGCTACAAAGCCAACGGCGAGGAGCTGGAACGTGTTGGAGTCACATACGTCCTACAGAAGTCTGGCGACGGATGGAAGATTGCTGTCACCATTATCCACGACGTCTAGACACGGAGCTCACTGCTCTAAATCGCTAATCAGAACGACGTCATGAAACCAACCGCCTCGAGTGATGCCGAGGAATTGCCCATCATCGCTCAAGTCAAAATCAAACAGCTCGTCTTCACTGAAGATGGCGAGGTCCTGCACTCGCCCGCTGTCCAACGGTTGTTTGACTATAGCGATTGGACCATCGCGGAAAGACATGTAAATCAGCGCCTTACTGTCAGGCGTCCACTTAATTCTGTAACCAGTAAGGCTGTTGGCAGGTATTTCAATACGTTGCGAGGGCTCTCCGCCTGATTCGGGCAAGATTAGAAACTCACGCCGAGGTCCTTGCCTGCCCAGGCAAACAACCGACTTCTGATCCGGCGATACGGACGGCAACGAAGCATAGTATTTCGTGAGCTCTAGTGCTTCACCTCCATCGACCGAGACCCGCCACAGATGCCAATCGTCGGTGGTGTTGTAGAACACCCACTTACTGTCGGGAGAGATCGCAAGGTAGTTCTTCGGGCCGCCGTTTGTGAGTTGAATTTGATTACTGCCATCGATGTTCATCCGCCATACCTGGAACGCGCCGGTGCGATTTGAGATGAAAACGATGTAACGATTATCAGGCGTCACTCTCGGTGAAACATCCATGGCTGCGTCAACCGTTAGTTGTCGTTGGCCGCTGCCGTCGCGCTGCATAATCCAGAGGTCCCGATTGCCACTAGCCGTGGACGAATAAATAAGCCGGCCGTCTGGCGCCCAACAAAAATTTCCACTCGCTTGCGTAATCTTGTTTAGTGCGCCCGGGTTGGCGGTGGCTCCAATCCAAAGGTCAGACGTAAGGGTCTCCTGTGATGCAACACCTTTTTGCGCGTCTGACGTCAGGCTTAGATCTGCATAAGAGATCAAGCCCTCGGTCAACTGCGTCAGCTGCATTCCCGGATAGGAGAGTCGCCAGAGCTGGTTGTTCTCGCCGAGATTCTTTCTGGCTGAGAGCAGCAGACCAGCGCCGTTTGCGAGCCAGGCCATTTTCGTGATGCGAAAGAATTTCTCTGTAACGAGATCCTTTTTTTGTCCATCTGCTGCACTGACCTCGATCAAACTCACATCCTGGCTGCCGCCTGTTGTGTTTCCATATGCACAGAGGATCGCGTGGCCGTCCGGGGTCCAAAGTGGTGTGTCGAGACCAAACGGATGAATGCCGTTGAGCAGGTGCCGTTCATTTTGTCCGTCTGCGTTCGCTGTCAGCAGCGCGTATTGTCGCTGCCCTGCGGCGTTTACACTTTGACGAATGAATGCGATCTGATCGCCGTGACGGGCGATTGAAAAGCTTCCCTCGACTCCGTCGGCAATTTTCGTCGGCGGACCACCCACCAATGAGACGCGGTAAAGCGCGGGCGGATCGCCTCTGACGAAATAGAGATAGTCGCCGGCGGTATTGAAGGAGAGACCGTAGATGCGACCCGTAGGTGGAACGAGCTCGACGTTCGTATTCGCTGCGAGCTGTCGTAACCAGATCGCCGCCTTATTCTCCAGCACTCGCTCGTAGGCAACGTATCGACCGTCAGGTGAGATAGCCACGTGATAACTCTGACCGGTCGCCGTGAGTTGTTCGACCTTGAGTCGCGTTGTAGACGATGCAGTTGCAGTCGTAGCCGAGCGGAGATCTCCTGTTCCACTTGATCGCTTCGAGACCTTCCAAACCAACAGCCCAGCACCGACCAAAAGCAGTACCGTTCCGACGGCGAAGGGAAGAAGAATGTCCAGTCGCCGTTTCTCGGCAGTTGCCAGCTGCGCCGAATTTTCTGGAACGGCCTCCGAATTTTCGTGACTCAATTGATGTACAGCGCGCGCCTCTCGGCCGTCGCTACCAATCGCCTCCACGTCAGCCATGAAGCGATAACCGCGTCGAGCCACGGTCTCGATATATCGAGGGTTACGCGCATCATCACCAAGTGCCTTGCGTAGTTGTTGGATGTTGAAAGCGATGTTCGCTTCAGCAACAAAGGTGTCCGGCCAAAGCTTCTTCTTTAGCTCCTCTTTCTCAACAATTCGACCCGCACTTTCCACGAGTACCAGCAGGGTATCAAAAGCTTTGGGAGTGAGGGCCACGGGCTTCCCCGCGCGCAAGAGTACGCGTTGTGGGGAGTCAATGGTGAAATCCGCAAATCGATACAAGTGATTGGAGAGCGAAGACATAACCGCTCTTAGAACTTTCTTAGAACTTTCTCACGGCCCTTTTGACGGGCGAGTTGACGCGTGTCTGAGCAGGTCGGCACAGACGGCTGCACCAAATCAAGGCGCGAATTCTAACAGCCGCCATTTGGAAGCGGCAATCAGATCGCGATGTGAAATTCGAACAGTCTGAGGCGGATCGTTGAAAACCGAGATTGACTTAAACGAGATGGACCGGTGTTCATCTCAAACGGTCAAACCCCACAATAGAAGGAGTGAGAAAGTTTCATGTACTACGCGAAAATCAAACAAATGATTGGCTCTGTTGTGCTCCTCGCCATCGCTGGCCTGGCGCTCCAGCCCTCGATTGCGCTGGCGAGCGATGAACCAGAGCTACCTGCAGAGTGTTCGAGTATTCAGGTGGACGTAGGAAACAAAGTCTCGTTTCACGTCTACGCTCGGGGCGTACAGATTTACAGATGGAATGGCAGCAGTTGGGTGTTTGTCGCGCCTCTTGCGACGTTGTTTGCGGAAAAGAATTACTTCGGTGAAGTCGGCACACACTATGTGGGTCCGAAATGGGAAAGTAAGAGTGGCAGTAAGGTGGAGGGTCGCCGAGTTCCCGGTACCGGATGTCAACCGGACCCGACAGCAATTCCCTGGCTGCTGCTTTCGAGATTTGATTCCACTGGACCGGGCATCTTTGGTGCGGTCACTTTCATTCAACGCGTCAATACAACCGGAGGAAACGCTCCAAGTGAGCCTGGCGCGTACTTAGATGAAGTAAAGGAAGTTCCATACACTGCTGAGTATTACTTTTACCGGGCGCAAAACTAATTCGATGAGATGTGCAGCCCGCGCAGGCGAACATGCCGGCGAACCATGTCACGGCCTAAGCTGCACATCTGCAATCCGAACTAGCTTGCACGGCGAGAGGAACGGAGCGAAGCGAACGTATTCAACTAACGGGTGCCCCCTGAAGTGAATCCGAGCTTCGCTCCGTTCTGCAATTATCAATACAACTCGCCCAAATCGAACTGACTCAACGAAGTCCGATATGCTTTATTAACTTGTCGTGCGGTGCTGAAGCGTCAACCTCCGCCGTAAGTTGAATCTGCCGAACGCAACGACAAGATAAAGGAACCTCTGATCAAGTGTTATTCAGTACTATGCGCGGTAGCGGATGGCCAAGACTCAACTCCATTAGTGCTTGTGTTGAGATTTGGCCATCCGCTATCGCGCATGGTACTGAATAGCTTGGTCACTTGTTCAGAGCTTCCTAAAGCGTATCGGACATTCGTTGTCTGGTTCCGTTAAGGTTGAGTTGTGGGAATCAAGCGTCAATGATCGCGCGCGGCAAGTAATTCAGAAACAGTTTTGAACTCGTACCCTTCCGCTCGCAGTCGCTCTACTATCTTCTTTACAGACCTCAACGACTCACGGCGATTGGGATACATCACGTGCAGAATGATGATCGATCCCGGTCGCACGGACCCGTCCACATAATCCGTAATTCTTTCCGAATCCGCAGCGATCTCAGGATACGAATCCGGCTCGATATCCCAGGTGATGGTCTTACGTCCGGTCCTCGACAGGTAGTAAGGCAGGGTGAAGAGCTTCTTTCCGTAAGGCGGACGAAACAGGATCTCACCCTGGTAACCAGTGTTTCTGATTAACTGGTCGGTGCGCTCAATCTCGTCTCCAACGAACGAAGGCGTCACGAGCAACATTCGAACATGAGAATAGGAATGATTTCCGAGTTCGTGCCCCGCCGCAACGATCTTTTTCCCTTGTTCAGGGTTTTGCGCAAGCTCACCGCCGATTACAAAGAAAGTCGCTTTCACATTCTCTTCGCCGAGAACTGCGAGAATTTGATCCGTCCCTTCGGGAGTTGGGCCGTCATCAAATGTTAGCGCGACTAGCTTGTGAGAAGTGTTCACCCTGGGGACAATCTCACCGAAGAACTGAAATGTACGGCTGTTGCTGATCCGCCATAGACCAACTGCCGTGATGAGGATCACTATAGTGATGATGAAGAGAAAGATAATGAGCTTCTTCATATCACGTTAACGTCTGGTCTACGGATTGATTAACGAGCCGGCACTAATGAGTGGAGAACCGTTTGATGACTGGGCGGAATGTGCCAAACGCCAGGTCAATCACGGGTGTTGTAACACCGAAACGCAGGTCCGGCGTTCGATAATGATGTAGCAAGTGATACGCCTGTAGATACCTTAAAACTCGCAGCCGTGGCTTGCGGTGGTGTGCCTGATAGTGAAGCAATTGATAGGTGATGTAACCGACGGCCACACCGATCAATAGAAACGAGGCAATGTGGGCTGAACGTGTCGCCGCATACAACAGTAAGCCGTATATCGCGGCAACGGGCGCGCTCAGAACGAAACCAGAGAACACGCCTCTCGTCGCTCGCGGATTCTCATGGTGCGACATGTGTGCTGCATATATCAATTTCCTGCCGAAGGTTGAACGCGCGCTGTAATGAAAGATGAATCGGTGCAGCCCGTATTCGATCAACATCCAACTCAGGATTCCTGAGACGACGAGCGTTACGTTCTGACGCCAGGAGAACTCCGGGTCATACGATAGTATGCCAAGTACGAATGCCACTACCGTATACACCCACACCGGCATCAACTGTTTTAGTGCTTTGGCCGACACTGCTCACCTCCCCTAAAAAATGCGTTTGGGAAGCTCAATGATTTAGTATGACGGAGCCATAATGAAGGTTGCCATTGACCTACACGATGTCCGACTTTGTAGATAGACGTTCAATAGTTCGAAGAATCTGGGGCGATCCGGATCTGATCCTTTTGATCTTTGCTGGATCGGCGGCAGAGTTTGCGCTGAACCGAGCGGTGGATTGGCTGTTCTTCACGGGCAAGATTCCGAGCGATCCGATTGGAAGACTTTTCTCCACGGTGCAATACGCGCAGGAAATTGTATTTGTAGACGAGGAGACTGCCCAACACACGTTAAAACGAATTAACGCGGCGCACAAGTCCGTTCAGAACGAACGCGGTGCGACTATACCAGATTGGGCGTACCGTGACGTGCTGTACATGCTCGTTGATTATTCCGAGCGCGCTCACGCACTCCTTTATCGCCGACTTTCGTCGTCAGAGCAAAACGAACTGTACAGTGTCTTCCTTCGGATTGGTGAAGGTTTATGTATCCCGAAACTGCCTGCCACTTACGACGATTGGCAAAAGGATAGGAAGGAGCATATGGTGCGCGACCTCGCTAATAGCCGACACACATCTTTGCTCTTTGAGAGTTATCGCAGGCACTTAGGGACTTGGCGCTACTACTTATTACTTCAGGTTCAGGCGCTACTCGTGCCGCCGGATGTACGACGGCTGCTTCGTCTAACACCTAACCCCGTGATCTCTGGTGCGGTGCAAACTTACGGCCTCGTGACGGCGCTCAATCTACAGTCGATCGTTCACGGCTTACTGATACCGCCGCGTTATTGGTCGCAACTCAGACAGTTTGACAGACCGGCGACACAATGAGCGGTTGGGGCATCAAGACGGTGCTCCTTTAGGAGTGCGATGTTTATAGCGGTCGGATGATTGGAAGATGTGCACTCCTTTAGGAGTGCGATGTTTATAGCGGTCGAACGATTAGAAGACTGCACTCCTTTAGGAGTGCGATGTTAAGGGGTACGGCGAGAAGACCATGCTCTCTGTTAGAACCACGATAACATCAGCGCGAATAGTACTGCCGAGATCGCACTCCTAAAGGAGTGCAACCATATCAACAGAAGGTCCATGCTATAAACATCGCACCCCTGACGGGGTGGCAAGAAATACCGTCAAAGGAGAATGGTTCGCATTGGTCAGCTGCGCTAACCGCAAAGGTCGAACGGCATTCTCACTGAAAGCCGTCGAACTGATAGACCAGGTTAGCGCCGAACTTAGGTTCCTCGCCCTTTACGATTGCAGCCTTCCACGTCTCTAGTTGACCACGCGAATCCTCCCAAAACTTAGCGCAGAGATCGAAGTACTGGAAAACTATCTCTCGCTCGCCTTTCGCTAGGAGTTGTTGGGCCAGTCGCATGTTTGGACCAAAGGCATCCAGCTGCGGAGATCCAGGAATCTTGGCGGCCTCCAGCAGCTGACGTTTTGCTTCTCGCAGATCGCCGGCGTTCAATGCGATCTCTCCAAGAACGAGGTGAGCCACATGAATCGCATTCCCATAATTCCAATCGCCCACCCAGCCCGGCGCTTGTTCCAAAAGCCAGTTCGAATAAGTGGTCGCCTTCGCTGTTTCTCCCGCAGCCAATGCAAGCGACGCCAGTTTAGTCGTCAGATAGAATCTCTCCTCTTGAGTCGTAAGGTTACTCAGCTCTCGTTCGCTTTTGGCGAGTTCGTTCGCGACCGATCGCGACTGACTGAACGCCTGTGGTTGAGCAAACGTTAGTAGTAAGGCGAAGAACGTCATGCAGATTGGTCGCGAAACATAAGATCGTTTCATGTTCTCTTCTCCTTCTGACTGTGTTCAACCGCTGTTCGTGGACAATTGAATTCCTTTCGGCGCAAGCGGCAACGATCGAAGTCGCTTCCCTGTCGCTGCAAAGATTGCATTGCCAACTGCCGGAGCCAGTCCAACGATCGGAGTCTCGCCGGCACCAGCAGACGGTAAATCCTTTCGATCCACTAGAACGACTTCAATGTTTGGAACGTCAGCAAATCGCGGCACCCGATAACGCGAGAACCGTGGATTCAGAATTGTTCCGTTCGAAAACTCAATCGCTTCAAACAATGCGCCGCCGATTCCCTGCACCACCGCGCCTTCAACTTGATTCTGAAGATGCGTCGGATTCACGATGGCACCACATTCAAAAGCCTCAACCACGCGCTCGAGTTTCACTTTGCCTGTTCGTCGGTCGACTGACACCTCCGCGCACGTTGCAACGTAGCCACCCTTCTCGAAACCGCCGGCGATACCGGCGCCGCGTAGTTCGCCAGTCAGTGGCTTGCCCCAACCGAAACGAGTAGCTGCCGCTTCGAGCACGGCGCGCAGCCGTTCGTCCTTCAGATTTTTCAAACGCAACTGAAGCGGATCCATTTTGATTAATGCCGACAATTCGTCGAGATGTGATTCACGCGCAAAGTGGTTTGCGGTTGCAGCGAGACCTCTGTAGGATCCCTGCTTCAAAGGCGACTTGGTCGGATGGAACTGAATGTTCTGGTTCGGAATGTCGTATCGATGCTGAATCGCTGACGCACCGGAGTTGTAGTTATGAAATTCCCACGCTGTAATCGTGCCATCGTTCTTGACTCCGCTCTTAACATCGATGACACCGGCAGGTCGGAAATACGCCCAGGTAAATTCTTCCTCCCGTGTCCAAACGACTTTGACTGGCTTCTTCGCCATCTGGGCCAAACGTGCAGCTTCAATGGCGCATTCGCCGCTATGTTTGCCACCGTAACCCGACCCTGTGTCTGGAACGATCACACGAATCTTCTCGGCCGGGATGTGAAGCGCTTCGGCAAGTTCGCCGCGTACACCGAAAGGCCTTTGCGTTCCGGTCCAAACTGTTAACTTGTCGCCCGCCCATTCAGCAACAGCGGCACGCGGTTCCAATGGTGCGTGCGCGATGTATGCGACTGTGTATGTTTGCTCGAGAGTTTTGTCGGCCGCAGCAAGTCCATCTGCGACTGATCCAACTGGTCGCGATCGGCCTTCAGCTGGACTAGCGGTCTTCTTCAAGTATTCGTAAAGCTCGGCGCTGCCTGGCTGGTCAGGAGCTTGCCACTGCGCGTTCGTACTCAGTTCCTTTGCAAGCCGTGCGGCGGTTTGGGGATTAGGCGATCCGACAGCAATGAACTCTTTCTCCTGAAAGATATATCCCTCGGTTGAGTTCTTGGGTCGTTCGGGACCACTACCCGAAAGCGTAGCGTTGAATTTTGATGGCCGCGCGATGCTTCCGAACAACATTCCTTCTTGTCGGAGATCTGACGTGTATTTGTGCCGTCCGGTCACGTAATCACGACCATCAACCTTAGGCGCTGAAGTTCCCTCTATGGTCCACTGATTGACGGGAGTTGTTTTGATATCGGGAGGAATTGTCTTAACCAGCTTGATGCCTTTTGCAACTTCAGCAAGCGTCAGCGACTTCGTCGTATCGTGGTTCACGAACCGTGCATCAGCAATGCGCACTGTACGAGGTTCGACCTGCCATTGTTGCGCCGCGAGCGAGATAAGAGTCTCTCGTGCGGCTGCAGCGGCTTTGCGAAGTTGCGGAGCCATCGTCGGCGTCGTGCGGCTGCCAAACGTGCCAGCATCAAATGGTGTTAGCTCTGTATCGCCCATCACGAGCCGGATCATGGAAACAGGAACATGCAGTTCTTCGGCAACTGCTTGCGCAAGTGACGTACGAATGTTTTGACCGAATTCAACTTTGCCGGTGTAGACCTTGATGGAACCATCCTGGTCCACGTGGATCCATGCGCCGATCTCCTGCGGCAAATTCCCATCGAGTCCACCACGCCCAGATTCACCTTGCTGTCGATCCTGCGCGAGCAGATTTGTTACCGGCACAATCAAAGCGAGCCCGCCGCCAAAAACTTTCATGAACTGCCGGCGATCAAAAGCAAAGTTGTATGCCGGCTCACGGAACAGCTCATAACGCTCGACTTCTATGAACTCGTTCATTCCGCACCTCCCTTCTGCTCGGCGGCCAATTGAATTGCGGCAATGATGCGCAGGTATGTACCGCAGCGGCAGATGTTGCCATTCATATGCTGAACGATTTGTTCGCGAGTCGGACGTGGGGTCTTATCGAGAAGGGCAACAGACGACATGATCATTCCGGGAGTGCAGTAACCGCACTGCATTGCGTCCGCCTTAAGGAATGCTTCTTGTACTGGATGGAGGTGTCCGTCTTTCTCAAGGCCTTCGATGGTTGTGATTTGCTTGTTCATGACCCGACTCACGGGAGTAATACACGAACGGGTTTGTTGACCATCGATGAGCACCGTACATGCACCGCATTGAGACTCACCGCAGCCGTATTTCGTGCCGGTCATGTCGAGATCGTTACGCAGAACGCTTAGCAGACTTGTCTGAGGATCAACGTCAACGGTCAATTTCTTACCGTTGACATTGAGTGCGATGTTCGCCATCTACGCACCTCCCGGTTGTAGTTGTTAGGAGGGATTGTATTACTAAACGGAATGTTCGGCACAGTTGAGTTGGTCTGGAGGTCCATTCAACCAAAGAAGGTTCAACGAATGTCCGATACGCTTCAGGAAGCTCTGATCAAGTGGCTATTCAGTACCGTCCGCGGTAGCGGATGGCCACGACTCAACGTCATGAGGATACAGGTGGCACTAATATCGTCGCTTGAGTGGTGGCCATCCGCTACCGCGGACGGTACTGAATAGCTTGGACGACTTGATCAGAGCTTCCTTCAGTTTGTCGTGAGCCTTTCGAGTCGGAGCCACTCACCTTACCGACAG
>JBKPMX010000088.1:0-25185 GCA_046765655.1 Acidobacteriota bacterium | reverse complement strand
CTTCCAGTGAACATCACCTTATTAACTGCCGCATCTACCAGTGCAGCGCCGGTTGATCCATCACCAGTTACAATCTCCAGAACGCCTGCAGGCAGTCCTGCCTTTTCGAAGACGTCACCGATTTTCAGTGCAGTGAACGGTGTTAGCTCACTCGGCTTCAACACCGCTGCGTTACCCGCCATCAATGCCATCACCGTCTCGGCAAGTGGCGTGGCCCAGGGAAAGTTCCACGGAGAAATAATTCCAATCACGCCGAGCGGCTTGTAGACGATCTGCGACGAGCGGCCCATTAGTCCGTATTGGGCAATGTCGATAGGTTGAGGTTCGAGTAGATCGCCTGCGTTGCGTGCGAAGTAGTGCATCAAATCGAGACCGGGAACAACCTCCATCGACATTGCTTCAGGCGCCGGTTTACCCGTTTCACGCGCGATGAGTTTTGCAATCTCGTCAACTTGCTCCAGCACGATCTTGCGCGCTTTGAGGATGACGGCGCCCCGTTCACGAAACGAAAGAGCGGCCCACGCCTTTTGTGCTGAGAGCGCACGCGCAACGGCTTCGCGAACCTGCACCGCCGTTCCTCGGGCTACACTGCCAATCTGTTCACCCGTCGCAGGATCGTAAGAGACGATTTCCGATGCTGGCCCAGTTGGAATCGTTTGCGTGCTCATCGATATCGAAACATTAGACAGGATTTACACGATTTACAAGAGAAGGTGAAAAGGGGAAATGGGGAACAGGGGAAAGGGGAAGCGGGACCAATGATTCGGTCCCACCCCTTTCCTTTTTCCCTTTTCCCCTGTTCCCCTCTAAAATCATCGCTTACAAAACGATAAAGGAGAATTTTGAATGATCCGCTCGCAGCTTCAGGAATTCATGCGTCGAATGGAGCCAAACTCCGTAGCCATCATACCCGCTGCCCGTGAAGCGACGCGCTCGAACGACACGCATTACCGCTTTCGCCAGGATTCGGATTTTTTCTATCTCACTGGCTTTGAAGAACCCGACGCGATCGCTGTTATCAAACCTTCAAGTTCACCTAAGTACACGCTGTTTGTGCGACCGAGAGATCCTGAACGCGAAATCTGGGACGGCCGGCGCGCTGGAGTCGAGGGTGCGCGCAAAGAGTTCGGAGCGGAAGAGTCGTATCCGATCGCCGAATTCGATGAAAAGCTAAATGACTTACTCGATGGAGCTGAGCGTCTGTATTACCGGTTAGGTGTGAATCGCGATCTGGACGATACGATCATTCGCCAAATCGCTCGGATGCGCGCCATAAATCGGAAACCAATTCATCCACCGCAAACGATCATCGATCCAGCAACGATCGTTCACGAACTTCGTGTGGTTAAAAGTTCCGAAGAGATCGAGATTATGCAACGTGCGGCTGATATCGCTGCTGAAGCGCATTGCGAAGCGATGAAAGCTGTGCGGGCGGGAATGAATGAATACGAAGTCGAAGCGCTGATCGAACGCGTGTTTCGCGAGAGAGGCGCGGCCGCGCCGGCCTACACATCGATTGTGGGCGCTGGTCCAAATGCCACCGTGCTTCACTACATCAACAACGACGGGCAGCTACGTGACGGCGATCTGTTATTGGTTGATGCGGGCGCTGAGTACAAAGGATATGCGTCTGACATCACGCGTACGTTCCCGATCAACGGCCGCTTCAGCAAACCTCAACGGGAGATTTATGAGCTTGTCCTGAAAGCGCAGAAAGCATGTGTCGAGATGGTCCGACCTGGCGTGACGCACGACCAGTTGAAACAGCATTCAATCGAAGTATTAACGGAAGGGTTGGTTGAGCTCGGTCTCTTGAAAGGCGACCCCGAGGAGCTGATTAAAGAGAAGAAGCACGAACAGTTTTACATGCACGGGCTCGGACACATGCTTGGGATCGATGTTCACGACGTGGGCCGCTATTACTACGGCAAAGAGTCTCGTGCACTCGAGCCAGGAGTTGTCATGACAGTTGAGCCCGGGATCTACGTGTCAGTCGATACGAAAGACATTCCGGAGCAGTATCTCGGAATCGGTGTGCGTATCGAGGATGATGTGTTGTGCACGCAGAACGGGCCACGTGTGCTGACGACGAAGGTGCCTAAGGAGGTTGCCGAGATCGAAGAGCTAATGGCGAAGTGATATTCACTCATTTCTTTTTCCTGCTCCTGCCTGCTGCCCGTGCCGTTGTCTATTGCCAGCCGGTAGCGAACAGTGACCGAGCTGCTCTTAGTCCACAATTCTGATACTTGTTGTACGCCTCTGCCGCCCGTAAACGGATCTGTTCATCAGTCTCTTTCTTCATCCAGCCATCAATCGCTGCCGATAAGACATAAGCTTCCGGCGCCATCAGGTTCGTGGTCCACAGCAGAGGCGTGGCTCCGGTTACCTGCAACGACTCAGTAAAGTACTGTTTGCTTGCGCACGCGAGAATGATCGCCCTCCGTTGCCGATCATCACGTCGTTTCGGGTTTGCGTGAAGTTTGAAGTCCATCAGGCCGTTATGGCCAACGTAGACAACGAGATCAGCACTGCCGGCGGTATGAAACTCAAGGTCACCGGCTTTCAATTTCTCGCCGGGCTTACCAGCGGCTGCCTCAAGAAAATCCCAGGTTGTTTGCGAGATCTCTTTTCCGCGATAGGCATCCGCGATGAGCAGCACTTGGTTGCGGCGGTGCTTGAAGATGCAACGCTCAAGAATGGAGGCGCTTGGGTTCTGGACTACTGAAAGCAATTCCCAGTCTTTACTCTTTGAAAAGAAAGTTCTTACCCCGAAGGCGGCTCCCCAGTACAGATTCGTCTTCGGATTGTCGCCATTTCCCAAACTCGCTGAGACTGGCACGATTCCCTGGTTCACGTTATCGGCGAGTGCGACGAAGACGTGAATGACAGGAAAAGGATTGGTGGGCGCTGATTCTGTAGATTTGTTAGGGACGCTAACGGTCGAGCGAGGACTCGCTGGATTGCTCGTTGCGCAACATAGGGCGGTGCTGAGAACGCCACAAGACAGCAGCCAAAACAGACCTCGACGCAATTGAGACGTCATGATTTTTTAGACACTCAGTTTCGGAGAAGGTTCCGGAGGCCTAACCTATCAATTTTTGGTTTTGGCGGGTCGACGTTTGGTGAATTGAACTTGCTCAATCGGCAGTCTTGATTCGAAAGTTGGAAGAGGTGATCCTATTCCGTACCATGCGCGGTAGCGGATGGCCACCGCTCAACCTCGCAATAACAGATCTTTTTTAGTTGATTCAGTACCATCCGCTACCGCGCATGGTACTGAATAGCTCTGTCGCAACTTATTCAGAGCTTCCGGAAGCGTATCCGACATTCGTTGAGGAGTTTCGTTCTGTGTACTCGGTGTGGGTGCGCTGCCTCTTTTTCCAGCACAGGCACTCCGTACCAGAAATTGCACGGAAAGAAATTTCTAGCCAATCAACTGCGTCGCGGCTTAGTGCTTCGTTTTAGTTGCGACGGAGGTTTCTTCGTGAAGCGTACTTCGGAGAGGGGAACCGCGCCGTACGGGTCAGGCGCCGGAACAGTTTCGTCCTTATAAACGACGCGCAGTATCGTTGTTAGCTCGGTTCGGTATCCACTGTCGATCAGAATCAACCTTGCGGGATCGATTTGCCGAACCTTCACCAGATAGTTCTTCGCTCTTTGCAGTCGATACTGCGCTTCCCCGCGGTACGTCGGGTTGCCGGCGGATGTCATAATTGAGCCGCGGGCGTCTGGCGAATTAATTATCTGAATTGCAAAATTATCTAACCGCGCTTGTTCGTATTCCCACTCGAGATCGCCGTAGGCATCAAACGGCATTGTTTCAACAATCAGTGGAGTGATTGAAGTGTTCGACCTAGCCGAACACTTCAAGCTTGGTCCGGTGACTTCAACCGTTGCTTCGATTGTCTGTCCACCCAGACCTGTCGTGTCTACAGTCATGGTCGACGTGTCTTGGCCCGAGGTAATTGTTCCTGCTGACGTGGTCCACTTGTATTTTGCTTGAGGTGAGGTGTTTCCCACTGTCGCAGTAAAGGTAAGCGCCATCCCGGCGTCGACCTTCGAAGGTGATGCAACTGACACTTGCGAACACGGATCAATCGCTTGCGCCGCGATGTTTGACGCGATGAGAAGCAGGACGCATAACACCAGAAGCGTCTTAATCACGCGCAATAGTTACCACCGTCGTCAGAAGATGGCAAGAAAGCCCGCGACAAACTCAAATTGCATCGGAATGAGGTCATTACCACCTCGCAGGGTTGTGGGTGTGTGCGAAGTGATCGCGACAGGATTTCAGGATTTACAGGATTTACGCAAATCAAATGAAAAAAATCTCAAATCTGAAATCTCACATAGTAATTATCAAATGATTTGCTCTTTACGCGATCGACAACTCTGCAACAATCTCCTTCAACACCTCTCTCCCTCTTGAAACTTCTTCCGGCTTGAAGGAGATCGCACCAACCACAGCGTGTCCACCGCCGCCGTATCGTTCGCAGATCTTTGCGATGTTGTGAGTGCGTGGTCGCGGAGCCCACGGATTTGATCCGACAGAGATCTTTGTTCGTTGTGATCCACGTGTCAGAGCCACTGAGTATGTCGCTTCCGGATGAAGATAGTAAGGAATGAATTTGTTGAAACCTTCGTAGCCTTCGTCGACAAGATCAAAATGCACTACGCCGTTCGCGCTGACAGCCTTTTGCCTGACGACGTCCAGCGTCTCCAAATGTTGCTGCAGGATGGGACGAAACCGTCGCTGTACTTCTTCACTGTTCGCAACCTCGTCGAGCGACTTCGTTGTTAACTCACGAATGATCTGCTCGATAAACAGATCATCGGGATCCGCCTCGATCACTTGCATCAGTTGCAGCGCAGGTTCCTTCAGCTCTACACACTGAGCAGGTGATTCATAGAGAGCTCCATCGATAACGTGAGCCCAATGAATCAGCGGCTCCAGCGGCCGGGTATCGAAATCAAACCTTTCCCGTGCGACTTCGGCAATAAACTCAGTGCACGATTTCTTTGTCGCGTCGAGATATTTTTTCCCCGAAGTGTCAGCTCGAAAGTGTGCCTCATCTTCGGGAGTCAGGAATGCTGACTGGTGATGATCGAACCACCACGTGAGCTGGTCCGACGCGGCGTATTTGAAGTCGACGATAGCATTCTCGTCGCCATCGAACATCGTCATGTCGAAGAGGTTGCCGGGCCGATGCAGCAGACCCTTGTACGCGACCTCGGCGTCAGGATGGATTCGATCTTTATAGAATCGCGTGAACGTTGCCGCAGACGCGACCCCGTCGAAGCAATGACCGTGATACAGGAGACGAAGTTTCATTTTTATCAGCGCAAAAAGAGCGGGCGATTCTAGCAACCGGATCGCTGTGAGGCAAAACCGGACAGGAGCAGGAGCAGCACGCAGGAGCAGGATCGTCGTTGTGCCTGCTCCTGCGTGCTGCTCCTGCTCCTGTCTCCAGGCCGCCGTAGAATTATTTCCTTCGCGACTCTTCAGGAATCACGTCGATTGTGAGTTGACTTGTGTTTCTAATCACTATCAACGGCGACTTGTGCCCGATACGATCTTCGGTCAAGAGTTTGTGTAAATTGTCAATACCTGCGATTGGACGATCATCGAAGCCGATGATGACGTCGCCTTCGCGAACACCTGCATTTCGCGCCGGGCTATTTTCTTCGAACGACACAACGAGAATGCCACTCTCAACTTTGAGATTGTAGAAGCGTACTATTCGTCGCGGAATGGGAACGTTCTGTCCCGCCAGGCCGATATAACTGCGACTAACTTTCCCATCGCGAATCAGTCGTCCAGCCACATACTTGGCAGTATCGATCGACGTGGCAAAGCAAATTCCCTGAGCCGGTAAGATTGTCGCGGTGTTAACTCCGATAACTTCACCACGGCTATTCACGAGTGGACCACCCGAATTACCAGGATTGAGCGCGGCATCTGTTTGAATCACATCGTCCATCAATCGACCTGACTGGGCCCGCAATGATCGTCCGAGTGCACTTACGACGCCGGCTGTTACTGTGTACTGAAAGCCGAATGGATTCCCAACCGCAACGACCAGCTGACCGACGCGAATATTTTCTGCCGAACCGAGATGAGCTGGTACCAGATTTGGAGCGTTGATTCTGATTACTGCCAGGTCAGTGTCAGGATCGTCACCGGTTAATTCCGCCCGGTACTTCTGAGCATCCGCCATGGTTACCTCAATTGATTTGGCTTCGCTGACGACATGACTGTTTGTAAGAACGAATCCATCTGGCGTGACAACAAAACCAGAACCACTGCTACGTCCGCTTCGAGCCGGTCTCGGAGAACGTCCTGGCCTTGGTTTAATGAGTTGTTCGACCTCGATGTAAACAACCGACGGACTGATGGTCTCCGCAGCGGAAATGACGGCGCGCGAATACGCATCCATTAAGTCGTCATCTGGTTCAGGGAAAAGCCGTCGATTTGCGCCGGTGGTGGTCGGTCCGATTCCTTCATCACTTAGTAATTCAAATTCTTCCCGCATGCTCTAAACCTTCCTTTCGCTATCGATGCATTGTTCATCATACCAATGCCGTCAAACGTAGCAGCCGATACGCTAGTGCGGTGTAGTTTCAACTCTCTGCGCGGCCTAAGTGTTCAACGTCTTGGAACGACCGTTGATAGTAGAAGATTTAACAAAACCGCTGGCCCAAAATGCTTCCCAATCACGCGTTGACTAGGGGAAGGAATATCCCCATGCGCGTTAACCCCGCAGAGCCTGTCCGCAGGCCGGCAAACGCGGATGTTTTTAGGAGTACCAGGTTTGTAACACCTCCTACGTCGTTTACACCGACCAATGAGAACAACCTCCGCCTCCTAATCCGCGAAGCCGCTGATCAACTTTGCCACGTTGTAGATGGAAATCTCGACTTCGTGGTCCGAGCTTCTGAAGGCGACGAAGACATCGACAAGCTTCTGCTTCTCGTCAACTTCGTTCTGGCCGCCGCTAGACGTTCATTCAACGAGCTTCGCGACGTTCATCACAGAACTGAGGAGGATCTACTTGCCGCGCGAAAGCTTCAGGAGCAGCTGTTGCCGCAGAAGCTGCCATATGCTTCGAATTGTCGGGTTAGCGCTAAGTGCGCTCCCGCGCAAACTGTTGGTGGCGACTTCTTTGACTTCTTTCGGTATCTGCATTCGGGACTGTGCGTTGGACTTCTCGCTGACGTACGAGGCAAGGGTGCTGCCGCAGCTATCTATGCCGCGCTCGCAAGTGGGACCATCCGATCGCTGATGGACCAGGAGATGACACCGCAGGCGTTGCTCGAGAAACTGAACAAGAGTCTCTTTGCGCGCGCACCCGAAGGAAACTTCGTAGCTCTCACATACTCTACCTGGGACGACAAAAACCGTGTGTTAGAGCTTTGCAACTCCGGTTTACCCGAGCCGTTGCTGTGTCGAGACGGCGTCGTAAGAAGCTTGGCTGTACACGGATTGCCGCTGGGTCTGTTTCCGAAAGCTCAATACGACCTGATGCGAATTCAATGTGAACCGGGTGATACGTTGCTTTTTTACACTGACGGTGTGGTTGAGGAAGTTGACAGGGAAGGAAATGATTTTAGTGCTTCGCGCCTGGCTGACATCATCGCGACGAACTGCCATCGAACTCCGGAAGAAATCGTCGATCAGGTGTTCGAACAGGTTAATGCTCATTGCCAATGTGAAATGAACCAAGACGATCAAACTGTAATTGCTATTCAAGTGTCGTGACATTTGAGAAAGGTGGGCGTCGTGCTCGGTCTTGTTCCAAAACTATTAATAGATTTAGTTACTGAGGCGCATGGCCCAGAGATGGCTCTCGATATCAAGCGCAGAGCCAACTGTTCCGACGTTTCAGACTTTCGCATCAACGAAGTCTATGAAGATGAAACGTGGCGCAGCTTAGTGGTGGCGACCACCGAAGTACTCGGCTGTTCGGGCGAGGAGTTGGAGGAGCAGTACGCGAAGTACTTCCTGAAAGACGCTCAAAGACGCTGGCCGGTGTGGTTTCAAATGTCGAAAAACGCGCGTGAGTTTTTGGAGCGGCATCCCGCCGTTCACAACAATTTTGCGGATGCGGTGCGCGATTCAGCTTCGCGTGATCAGATCAAAGATAAGTTTCGAGTCGAGAAACTGGAGGACAAGATCATCACGCATTACCGGTCGCCAAATCGGCATTGCCATTTGTACGTAAGCCTTGCGCGTGAAGTGCTGGAGCTTTACGGTGAGGACGCCACGATCGACGAACCTAAGTGTGTTAAGCGTGGTGATTCCGAGTGCGAGATTTGGATTTCGTGGCCGTGAATCGTTGCTAGTAAATCGTGAATAGTGAATGGTGAATGGTGAATCGTATCGTCTTGAAATAAGTCAACCCTGCCGCGCAATCTTAACGTTGACCTATTTCAAGACGATTCACTATTGACGATTCACCATTCACTATTCACTATTCACCAACCAACCGAAATTATCTGCGGAACATCGTAACCGACCGTGCCGTTAAGGTGTCTATATTAGTGTGGAGGGCCGCTGTTTGGTTTTTGGACATATTCTTAATCGTTTTATAAAAGCCGCGCTTTTGCTCGGCATTTTCATGTTTGGCTTTGTTTTGATTAGTCCGGTTCAGGCGCAGACCACCAAAACGGAGCAACAAACCCCAGTCAGCTCGGATCCAAAAGGGGATCTGAAAGCTAGTCTTAACTCGCTGCTCACGCTCAGCCAGAACGAAGTTCAGAGGCTGGAGAAGCAACACGGTGTTTCGCAGGATCTCTACAAAGACGGCCTGCTAGCGCGCGTCGAGCTGGAAAAGAGCGAGCAGGCCCTGGCTGACGCCCGCGCTAAAGTTGAAGATCTGACCAGGCAGATCGCAGCTGCGAACGCGCCGGTGTCGGTTATGAACCCAGGCTCCGGTTTAATTGGCTCTAGCACCTCCTGGTCGACGGGCAATAGCAAGATCGACACTCTGATTCGCTATTACGGCACTCAGCATGGTGTCGATCCCTACCTGATCTACTGTCTGATGTCGCAGGAGTCGAAGTTTTCCGCAGGCGCGACGAGTTACAAAGGTGCGCAGGGACTAATGCAGTTAATGCCTGACACTGCCGCTCGATATGGCGTGACAAATCCTTACGACGTCGCGCAAAGCATCAGGGGCGGCACGTTGTATCTGAAGGATCTTCTAAAGATGTTCAATGGCCGGGTTGATCTGGCACTTGCGGGATACAACGCAGGTGAGGGCGCCGTGATGAAATATGGGAATACGATTCCGCCTTACAGTGAAACACGCAACTATGTTCGCTTAATTCTACAGCGTTATACCAAGAAGCAGGTTTCGTAGGTTTCAGCAATCCCACCGATGGCCAGTCGGTGGATGGTTCAGATCCTTTCTGCAACAATCCCTTCAAACAAGGCCCGCTCGTAGAAAGGACTTGAAGGATTCCATCTACTTCCGTAGGTGGGATTTGATCAATTCTTGCAGGGCGTAATAACTCCCGCGCTCATCGATGACAATTTGTCGCCGATGAACTTATCAACTTCGTCTTCGATCAGCTCGCCATTAACTACCCAGGCTTTTTCAGTAAGCACGTCACCCGAGGCATTTAGTTTGGAAGGTTCTAGGAAGATGTTCCATGGTGAACCCCACTTGCGAGTGTCTCCAGTCAATTGACGATACCCAAAGTGCGCGGTCTTATCCCGATCGTCGCGGGTTTCTGATTCCGACACGATCGGATATGGTGGACCAGCCTCGCCAAAGAAAGCCTTCACATCGGCCCGCGCCGCGTATTCACTGATACCGATAACCTGGAAACCGCGATCCTTGTACTTCTCGTAGAGTTTTGCCGCGATGGGTGCTTCATTGCGCCAGTTGCCGCACCAAGGTGCGAAGTAGACAACCATCACCAACTTCTTTCCAGCAACGAGCGCTCGAAGATCTTCTGGCTTATCGGTCTGTAGATTTACTAGCGACCAGTTTTTGTAGTTGACGCTTTTTTCTGCCAGTGGCGAGTACTCATGACTTGCCTGAGCAAGCGCGTTGAGTGGCACCAGGGCGATTAGGATGGTGGCGAGAAATAGAAATTTCTTCATTGAGTACGTCTCCGTGTAACCGTATTCGCTCGTCGTTCAGTTTCAAGTCTCTGCGCAACCTCCGCGTCCTTTGCGTCTCTTGCGGTTTGACGTATCAATCAGCATAACCGCCGCGACGCAGAATACGCGGAGGTTACGCAGAGCAACAAAGATCTACTTGCAACGCTACTGAACAACAGCCGTTGCTGCGGCTTCATCGAGAAGTGGTTTTACGACAGCTTCCCACGTCGCTCGATCCCGAGCGCCAATAATCTTCTGCCTGATTCGCCCTTCTCGATCAATCAAATAAGTCGTAGGCAAAACCGATTGCTCAAACTTAATTTTGGCGTCACTTCCGCCAATCAACACTTGGTATTCAAACTTTGCGACATCTTTCTGATAACTATTCACACCTTCGACGCTGTCGTCCAGTGAAGCTCCGACTACCTTAAGGCCTTTTCCAGCGAGATCGTGTTGTAGTGAGTTCAGCGCCGGAATCTCTTCACGACAGGGAATACAGTAGGTGGCCCAGAAGTTAAGCAAAACGACCTGCCCCTTCAGTTCATTCAAACGAAATGATTTG
Source organism: Acidobacteriota bacterium (assembly GCA_046765655.1). Classification (GTDB taxonomy): domain Bacteria; phylum Acidobacteriota; class Blastocatellia; order Pyrinomonadales; family Pyrinomonadaceae; genus PSRF01. The sequence goes on along the minus strand of JBKPMX010000088.1, from coordinate 14,512 downwards.
CCTGCCAGAGTTTGGAATTCAACATCCGGCACCGGATCGTACTTCGTGTCGGTCCTGGCGACCGGCGGTGGCGCTGGTTCCTTGATTTTGAGAAGACCTTCCAGGTTCGGGAACCATGCCATGAATCTGGACGTCGTAAGCACCGTTGATTGTCCCGTCATCACCAGCAGCCCGACAACGATCAGCACTATGCCGGATACGACTTCGACCTTGTGCAGATGCTTGCGGAAGTTTTTGTAGAAGCCAAGAAACTGGTTGATTCCCAGGCCAGTGAGTAAAAATGGCACCGCGAGTCCCGCAGAATAAAATGCTGAAAGCACAAGGCCACTCCGCCAGCCACCGCTCGTAGCCGCCAAGCCGATGATTCCTCCGAGAATTGGACCAATGCATGGAGTCCAGCCTGCTGCAAAAGCAATTCCCAATACGGCCGAGCCAATGACGCCACGTGGTTTTTCATCCGAGAAGAAACGTGTGTCTTTGTAAAGCGCGCCGATCTTCAACAGTCCGATCAACTGCAGACCAAAGGCGATGATGACGATGCCACCAATGATCCGGACCCACGGGTTGCTTGTGATCGCTGCGCCTACCAAACCCGCGGTAGTACCAAGAATCAGAAAGATCACAGACAAGCCCGCATTGAACGCGAGCGAATTAAGAATCACCGCGCGCTTGCTGCTAGCGCCTTCCTTCAGCCGATCGATACTGACGCCGGAGATGAGTGAAATATAGCCAGGGACCAACGGCAGCACACACGGTGACAAAAACGAGAGAATGCCGGCCGCGAACGAAATCACGATGCGAAATAAGGTAATGCCGTTACCGTCCATAATTTCTCAACTCAATTCTTTGGAGACGCCGCGGACGACTCGGTCTTGTTCTCCGCGGGTTCCTCAAGCAGCTTCGGAATCATCGCGGCAAGCCGTATAAGCTCGGGCTCCGATGCATTCGAAGCAATAAAGCGGACATTGCCGCGGCGATCAATCAGGAACGACATTGGGATCGAAGATACACCATAGTTCACTTGATTAATCTTCGAATCGGCAATGGCGAAACCATAGGGCAATTTATGAAGTTTTTTAAACTCGCGGAGGTAAACCAGCTCTTCCGCGTGCGTCATTTCACGTCCCTCTGCATGACCCTGGTAATCCGTTAGACCCAGGATGATCAGGCCTTTGTCTTTATACTGTTCATGCCATCGCGTCAGCTTCGGAAATGTGATTCGACACGGACCACACCAGTGGGCCCAGAAGTCCAGCAACACAACGTGTCCGCGAAGGTCGGAAAGCTTAACCGGTTTCAAATCGATCCATTCCGTCGCCGCTATTGCCGGCGGCGTGTTGGGCGTACCGGGTTCGTTGAAGAGCTTGTTTAGATCCGTGCCGGGAAATGCAGTCGCAAGTCGAAACGTAGCCTGTTTATAAAGATTTCCCGAAGGCAAGCTGATCGATAAACGGCGAAGTTCTTCAAGGAGATTGATTGCCGCATCTTTCTGATTTGTTTTTGCGTAACCCTCACTCATGAGGAAGGTCGACTTCATCAACATGTCGTCGCGCTTGAATGCATCGCTGTTGCGTTCACCGGCGAAAGCACGAGCTGCCGCCAACATGCCCTCAGCGTGCGTTAACAGGTGCGGATAATCGCCTGCTCGCAAGTACGCATCGGCGATTAGGAATTCCATCTTGTAAAGATCTTCTGAGCGTTGCGGCTGGTGCTTTCTATAAGTCGCGACGACGGTTTCTGCTTCTGAAATTAGATTCTTTTTTATTGCGTAGAGAACAACCACGTTGCGTGCGGTCTGCGCTTGATCTCCCTCAACAGTATCTGTCAAAAACCCACGCATTGATTCGAGCGCCTTGTCGCCGTCGCCCGCCAGATGCTGTAGCAGTCCGAGATAATAAAGGTCGGCTGGCTCGAACTTCTTTCGAGTTTTCAGGGTCTCGGCATTCTTCACTGCCAGATCTTTTTGTTCCTGTTTTGTCTGCGCCTCAAGTTTTGGATCGTAAGGCAGCTTCTGCTTGTTGAATTCCTGATACCTTCGGCCGAGGTATCCATTCGCGTCCTCATATAGGGCTTGTGCAGATCGATCGTCAGTCTTGCCGGGCGTTTGGTCGTTTACTGACGCTTGCGGAAAGACGTGTGCGGCCAATGCGGCGAGGAGAATTGCAATGGAAAGTATGCGGGTCAATTGCTACCTACGGTTTGACTAAATCGATTAGGACTAAACGGCGCGAGAACTCCTGACGTTTTTGAAAGAGGCGGCGCCGGCTCCAGGATTGCCTCTGCGACCAATTCGCCCGTAACCGGCGCCAATAGGATTCCATTCCGATAATGGCCGGTTGCATAGTGCAGCCCGGCAATTTCATCACAAGGCCCCAACACAGGCAATCCGTCAGGCGCCTTTGGTCGCAGGCCCGCCCACATATCCACTATCGGGAGCTGGGCGATTCGCGGGCTGATCTCCCTGGCATTTTCGAGAATTGAAGCGACGCCGGCCGCGGTCGTCTGCTTCACAAACGTGTTTGGTTCGCTCGTTGAACCTGCGAGCAGCCGTCCATCTTGCCGGGGAACAATGTAGCCACGATGCGAATAAACGACATGTCGCGTGAGGTGCGGCTTCGCTGACAGGCAAACCATCTGTCCGCGAACAGGTTCCATAAGCGGTCCGATCCAATCGTGGCTCCCGGTAATTCGAATGGATCCGCTCCAGCAACCTGCAGCGATTACAACGGTATTGCAGCTGATGAAACCTCCCGCCGTTTCAACTCCCACGATTTTGTTCTTGTCCGTCCGAATCTCGTCGATACTCGTGTGAGTCAGAATATTTACGCCGAGCCGACTGACTGAATTCGCGAGCGCAAACACGAGCCGGCGATTCTCTACTTGAATGTCGCGAGGAAAGAACAGCGCCATCCTCAGAAGTGGATTGATGGAAGGTTCTCTTCTTAGAACTTCATTTGCAGTTAGCTTCTCAACATCAAGTCCCGCGCTCGCTTGCCACGAAAACCTGTACTCACAATCTGCTGCATCGGCTTCAGTCAGCGCGATATAGAGAGTGCCGGTGGTATCAAGTTCGACATTGACCTCGGTTTCTTCCAACAATCGAGCGGCGAAGTCGACGTACGTGTCACGGCTGCGGCAAGCAAGTTTAAAGAACGCATCATTGGTATTGGCTTCAACTTGAGGCGCGAGCATCCCTGCCGCCGCAGACGACGCTTCGGTAGCGAGATCTTCTTTCTCGACGAGACAAATGTCGCGAGCCCCTCGTAAGGCGAGTGCGCGCGCGACACTCAAGCCGATAATGCCACCGCCGATGATCACTATGTCGGTTGAATGATTGTGCGACATGTAAATCGTAAATAGTGAATAGTGAATCGTAAAGCCGGAAATCTAAACCGACTGCTTCGCGATTGACGATTAACTAATTACCATTCACTATTACCACCGATTAACGGTTTACGATTCACGATTCACTATTAACGATTAACTAACGAAAATGCATCGTATCACACTGATTCCAGGCGACGGCATCGGCCCTGAAGTCGCTTCAAATGTCGTCAGAATTATCGAAGCTTCGGGTGTCGAAATCGAGTGGGAGACTCACTACGCAGGCGCACAGGCTCTGGAGAAATTTGGTGAGACGCTGCCTGCCGATCTGCTCGAGTCTATCAAGCGCAACAAGGTCGCCTTGAAGGGCCCCATTACAACGCCGATCGGCAAGGGCTTTACGTCCGTCAATGTTGGCCTGCGAAAAGCTCTCGATCTCTACGCCAACGTGCGGCCGGTGCGCGCGCTGCCGAACGTGCCGTGTCGTAATCCGAATCTTGATCTGGTTGTAGTCAGGGAGAACACGGAAAGCTTGTACGCCGGCTTGGAACATATTGTCGTTCCTGGTGTCGTAGAGAGTTTAAAAATAATTACCGAGAAGGCTTCGACTCGAATTGCAAGATTTGCGTTTGCGTATGCGAAAAGTGAAAACCGGAAGAAGATAACGGTTGTTCACAAGGCGAACATCATGAAGTTGTCTGACGGACTCTTTCTTGAGTGCTTTCGCAATCAGTCCAAGCTGAACCCGGAGATCGAGCCCGATGAGAAGATTGTCGATAATGTTTGCATGCAGCTGGTAATGCGTCCTGAACAGTTTGATGTAATGCTGCTTGAGAATCTGTACGGCGACATTGTTTCGGATCTTTGCGCAGGATTGATTGGTGGACTGGGTCTCGTTCCTGGTGCAAACATCGGCGAGTTGGGTGCCGTCTTTGAGGCCGTCCACGGATCAGCGCCTGATATTGCGGGACAGGGAATCGCGAACCCGACGGCGTTGCTGCAGTCTGGAATTCTAATGCTCCGATACCTCAACGAACGCGCTGCCGCTGACAAGATTGAGACTGCGATGCTGAACGTTTACCGCGAAGGGAATGTGCGAACGCGTGATGTTGGCGGAACCGCAAAGACGGCGGAGTTTGCGGATGCGGTCATCCAGAAGATGAGAGGGTAATTGGTAATCGATCTCAAACGTCGAAATCATCAACCGCCAATATCCAATGACCGCGAACGAAGCCATTGTCCACCGGTTCGTAAATGAACTCTGGAATGCGCGACAGCTTTCAGTCGCAGATGAAATCTTTGCTTCTCACTGCATCACTCACCAGCTTCGATCCGGAGAGCCCGTCACGTCGGCTCCCCGCGACCCTCAAACAATCAAACAGCACGTTCTGGATTGGGTGAGCGCTTTTCCCGATTTGCAATTCACTATTGAGCAAACCGTTGCCTCGGCAGATCGTGTGGCGTCACACATAACAATGCGCGGTACACACAACGGTGCGTGGATGGGAGTTTCGCCGACCGGCAAGCAGATCAGTCTCACAATGATCGTCATCCATCGGATCGATGCCCGAAAGATTGTCGAGGATTGGGTGCTCGTCGATTCGCTAGGTTTGTTTCAGCAACTCGGTCTCGTGGGATCACGAGAAGAAATATTTAGCCGGATCCAACTACAGAACGGGACCGAAGTGATCGATTTCAAGTAACGGAGCATTCAACGCACATTGACACCGGTCGCTTCCCCCTCGTTCTGTAGTTGGGCCATCTCGGAACATCACGTTAGCAAGTGGTGTCAAATGTTCTTGTCATATTCGTTGCGTGAGCACCGCCGATGTTCGAAACACGAGCTATTCCCGAAGCTAAACCCCTTAAGTTTCTACGCCGCGCGACCATCGTGTTTGTAATAGCTTTTCTTTGCATAGGAGCGATGTCGACGTATCGAGCGTGGGTCCAGGTTCGACATCTCGAACTTCGTTCTGATCCGGTTTTGCACACAGGATCAATCGTAGAGACTGATGTGACCAGTTCAGCGCGAAACGGCATTGCTGTCCGACTTGAACTGGTGCAGGGTGCGCACGCAGAAACGTTGGACCTTTTGAAATTACGCGGCAATGAATTGGGATTCTTTGATCCCCGATCGAAACAGGCAGGCCAAAGAGTAAGCCTCACTGCCGATCATTTGTCGCCATTCGAGCCGGGCGAGGCGATTTTGCGCGCGACTGGAACCGGTGGTCCGGAATGGGGCCGCACACCGCCACCGGTTATTCGTGAGATGAAGGTTCAGATCAGTAAGTAGGGATGAGCACAAAAAGAAATCATTGGTCAATTGTCGTTGACAGTTGGCCAATGATTCCTTATCCTGCCTCGCCCGGCCTCAGCTTGCGATTCCAATGATCTCTTTTCCCGCTCCCGTCTGCTGCTCCCTCCCAACGATCCGAGTATAATCCGCCCGCTCCGCCAACCTTCCTGTGGAGGCACTTTCAAATGAAAATCAACTGGGCTCGATTTCTGATCGGGGCGCTTGTCATAACCGTCATCTGTTTCTTTACCGATGGGTTTATGCACGAGCGACTCTTAGGTGCTGATTGGAAGACACTCTTCGACGGTCTTGGTGTGGCGCCACCTCCTCATCGACCTTCCGCCCTTGTCTATTTCATTATTTTCGACATCGGTCGCGGGTTTATGTCGATGTTCCTTTACGTCTTGATGCGGGGCTGTTGTGGCGCTGGTCCTAAGACAGCGGTGTTCGCTGCGATTGCTTCGTGGTTTGCGTTTTCACTAACGTGTCCGGCGCAGTTCATTCCGCTTGGATTCTTTTCAAATCCGCTGTGGCTTAAAGCTGGCGCCATCCAACTCATCACGTCGATCATTGCGACTCTTGCCGGCGCAGCCCTCTATAAAGACGCAAGGAGCCCGTCGACCGCGCTTTAACCCATAGGAGATCGCCCGTGGCTGTAAACACAATACATCGAGCTCACCGAGATCATCAGCTTTATCTTTGGTTTGCGATCTTCATGCCGCTAATTGTTCTGTTGGGCTTCGCGCGAACCTATTACTTGCGGGGCGTGTTCAATGATTAAGTTTGATCTTCATACGCACTTTTACACGCAGCAGTACTTCGATCGGATTCGCGAGCTGCCGTCTGAATTCTCCTTCGATCAGAGCCCAACAGGACAAACTATCATCACGTTTCGCGGCGCACGGTTCTTTGGTGTCACGCCTGCCATGACTGATGTCGAGCAGCGCATCGAAGACATGGACCGTGTTGGTATCGATGTTGAAGTTGTTTCGTTATCAACTCCGAACGTTTTCTTTACTGATGGCAAACATCAACCTGAAGTAGCACGTCTGATCAATGACGCGTACGCCGGCTTGATCGCGAAACATCCAACACGCTTCAAAGGCTTCGCTTCGATTCCGATGGACGCTCCTGACGCGGCATTGATGGAGCTTCATCGCGCGATCGATGAACTGCAACTGAACGGAGTAGTGCTTCTGAGCAACATCGGCGGAAAGCCGTTGACGTCGCCTGAGTATCACCCATTTTTTGAAGAAGCAAATCGGATGGGTCTTTGTATCTTTCTTCATCCGATGATCCCTTTGAATTCGGAGCCGTTCCGTGAGTATGTGCTTGGACCAATCGTCGGATTTCCTTTTGATACCACGTTAGCTGTGGCGAGGATGTGCTACTCCGGAGTGTTTGAGGAGTTTCCGAATATCAGATGGATCATTGGCCACCTCGGCGGCGCGGTACCTTATTTGATGGAACGAATGGATAACGGTTTTCGAGATTTTGCGGAGTGCAGGGAAAACATCGACAAGCTACCGAGCGTCTATCTCAAGCAACTCTATTACGACACCGTTTCGTTTAGTCCTTACACATTGAAGATGGTGCGCGACATGGTTGGCGCGGATCACATGGTAATGGGTAGCGACTATCCTCACTTGCTTGGTTCAATTGATCGGGCGGTAACTAGTATTGAGGGGCTTCAGATAACCGAGCAGGAGAAGGAAGAGATCTTTTCAGGGAATGCGCTTTCAATCCTCAATAATGTTTAGACAGGATTACAGGATCACAAGGTTTAGTGTTTGAGAACCTTGTAGTCCTGAAATCCTGCCGGTCTTTCGATTCTTGCCAGCTAGCGCCTTCCTGCCGTCCAACGTCGTCCTCCTGGCGAACCCACACTTTCGTAGACGTCGTCCGGATCCGGCAGTGCTGCACCTGACTACCGCGGTATTTTGCCAGAAAAAGACCGCTATTAGCCGGAAAACTCCGCATAGCGCAATTTTTCGGAGGGATCTGTAACTTTTGTTGAACTGAGGTGTTTTTAGGAACGTAGCGCAGCTTATGGCGAGCGAAGATGAAGAGTTCACCATGCTGTTTCAGGAGTTCTATCCGAGTCTCTGCCGCTTCCTCGAATGCTTGCTGGGCGGCCGCGCGAACCTGGCGCAAGACCTGGCTCAAGAGAGTTTCCTGCAACTGCATCGTACGGCATGGGGAACTTTGCCGGTTAATGAGGCGCGCTTTTGGCTATACCGGGTAGCACGAAATTTTGCTCTCAATGAGTTTCGCAAATCGAACACGAGGTATCGGCTCTTTGATCGAGTAGTGGAAGTGATGACGCCGCGCACCCGCAATCCTGAACAGGAATACGAAACGCGCGAGCGCCAGGAGTTGGTGCTCCAAATGTTGCGCAAACTTCCCGAAGACCAACGAGTGGCGTTGTTGCTACGGGAGCAGGAGCAACTGAGTTATCGAGAGATCGGGCAGGTACTGAATGTATCGGAGAGCAAAGTGAAGATTGATATTTTCCGCGCGCGAACTGCGTTGCGTGAATCATGGGCCAAACGTGCGCGAGCGTTTCATGCGAACGCGGGCTCTCAAGGCACTCTGGAGATGTAACTGGTTTTATGAACTGCGACTTTACAGAAAAAATTTCTCTGCTGATTGACGGCGAACTGTCCGAACATGAAGCGCGCGAAGTACAGCGACATCTGAGTGGATGTGGCGGGTGTCAGGCAGCGAGAGCCGACTTTCTTGGCTTTCGCAGTGAGATTAGTAATTACGGTGCATCACTGAATCCGGCGGCGCAGGCTGAAGCGCTGAAGCGAATTCTCGGTCAATCAACAGATCAGCCAAGAGTAGCTCCCAAACTTGGCTGGAGTTGGAGTTTTGCTCCGCGCGCAGTTGCGTTTGCTTCGCTGATCTTGGTGGCCGCGTTGATTGGTTTCATCGTTTATCGAGCTGCTCAGAACAACGAGTCATCCATCGCACAAAAAAATCCGGCGCCAGTACCTTCGCCGACGGCGCAAATTGCATCGGCTACTCCTGAAGCAACTCCTTTGGCGAGTCCCGAGCCGAGTCAAACGCCCGGAGCGCCGGGAGCTAAGCCTTCTGATAAAAATCCATCGAAGCCAAAATCGGTCCGACGTTATCCCGTTCTGCCAAACGATGGAAACAACATAGCGAGTGTTCAGCCAAACAGTGACGCCGCGCAACCTTCCACATCAGCGAACAACGCCGGCGACATCCAGGCGTTGACGGCAATGCACTTTGAAAAATCGGAATTGTTATTGCGGGCTTTCCGAAATGTTCGCAGTTCGAAGCCAGGACGACCAGTTGATGTCGACTACGAACGAAAGCTCGCGCGACAGTTGATCGTAAGAAACATGATGTTGAAGCGTGAGGCAGACACCGCCGGGGAGATCCAGGTGGGAAGTTTGCTCGAGAATCTTGAACCAATTCTGTTGGATATCGCGAACCTTCCGGCGGGGGCGGGCGCAGAGGATGTGCGTGTCATCAACGATCGCGTCGAACGTAAGAACATCGTTGCTCTACTTCAGGTGAATTCGACCGTGCTCGCGCGAGCACGCGATGACGACTGAGTGCGGCGCAACGTTCACCAACGGCAATTCAGATCGTCTCACTTCAGAGACACAGGGAACAGAGAGATGCTTTCTGCGTTCATTGATCACCGCTCGATCCGCTGCGCTTGTTCTCAGTTCCCTGTGTCTGTGCGGTGAGCCGAAGTAAACAACCTAGAAAATGAAGGAAGAGAATTAACGCCATGATGCAATCGTCAAATTGGAACTATTTCAGATATTCGCTGATCGCTATAGCCACGTTATGCGTGACGTTGGCAATCGCGATCGATTCCCCTACGGCCCACGGCAAAGACCAGGAGTTGAGAAAGCTCAATCAGTTTGTGCAAGGCTCGAAGACGAATACTGCGGCAATGCAGATCTTTCGTGAAGGCCGCGACTTTATTGAAGCCCAAAACTGGCAGAAGGCCGCCGAGAAGTTTCGCGACTTCATAACTGGTTACCCGAAAGACAAGGACCTCGACGCTGCTCTCTATTGGTACGGTTACTCGCTGCAAAAGCAAGGCAATAAAGACGAAGCACAAAAGCCATTGATCCGGCTAATCAATAGTTATCCCGGATCGACTTGGCGTCGTGAGGCGGAGGCGCTTCTGGTCGTGTTAGGTGGACAGGACAAAGTTGATGCAGCGCTGAATCGCGATAACTGCGAGATCAAGATTCTTGCCTTGCAAAGCTTGTTTCAGGCAGACCCTGATCGCGCGATCGCGTTCGTAACCGACGTCTTGAAGAACAATCAGGCCCAGTGCCCCGGGTTGCAAGCTGCTGCTGTCTCTCTCCTGGGATCTCATGCGGGCCCTAAAGCCGTACCGATGTTGCTTGAAATAGCACGTTCGAATTCCGACCTGAAGCTTCGGCAGACGGCGATCAGACGGCTCGGCGATCAGCACAGTGACGCGGTCGTAGACGAGTTAATCAAGTTGTACGACGCCGATCGGACCAAAGAGATACGTGGTCAGATCCTCCGCGCGCTGGTTGATACGCGAAGCCCTCGCGGCAATGCGAAGGTGATGGAAGTTGCGCGCAGCGGCGACGACCTCGCGTTACGGCAATGGGCCATTCGCTTCATGGCAGACGCGAGAGATCCGAATTCGTTGGATGAGTTACTCAAGATTTATGACGCCGACAAGACTGCTGAGATTCGCGGGCAGATTATTCGAGTGTTGGCCGACCGGGAAGATCCAAAGGCGAAGGCAAAATTGCTCGACATTGCTCGCCAGGGCGAAACGCCGGAGTTGAGGATTGCAGCGATTCGGAGTCTGGCCGATCACCGCCAGCTATCGATGGATGATCTGTTCAATCTCTACAACACGGAAACAAACGTCGCTTTGAAACAGGCCTTACTTCGGGCGTTTGCTGACTCGCAGGATCCTCGTGCACAAGAGAGATTATTTAGCATCGCGCGTAGTGCCGACTCTCTCGATCTCCGGCTATATGCACTGCGCAGATTGGGCGACAAAGACGACGAAAAGACAACCGATCAGTTAATAGCGATGTACGACGGCGAACAGAATCCACAGGTCCGGATGGTTTTGCTCCGCGGCTTCGGCAATTCAAAACAAAAGAGTGCCGTACGGAAACTGATGGTCATTGCGAAAAATGATCCGTCAGTGGAAATGCGGAAACTCGCAGTCAGGTATCTCGGCGACAGCAAAGATCCAGAAGCATTGAAGTTTCTGGAAGAACTTCTACAAGTGAAGTAGTCACGAACTTCCGTGCTCTGCGATCTTCGACGACGAGTTTTTCATCACGTAGCTCGAAAGCGAATTCGCGGAGCACGGAGCACGCTAAGTGATAAGTGATGAGTGGTAAGTGTTTGGTCGCATTACTCATCACTTATCACTCATCACTTATCACTACGGGAGGCAGCCCATGCGACGTTCCAAATTCTTTTCAATCTTACTGAGCCTTTCGTTCGCCGTTATCGCCTCTGCGTCTCACGCGCAAACGCAGGAACTCCAGATTAATGGCACCATCAACAACGATTTTCAGGTCCAGTCTCCTGACTCAACAGTGCAGAGCTTCACAACTGTCCAGGGCGCGGACCTGATGGCTAAGCTTGAGGCTGCAAGATCTAAAGCGCACAGCAGTTCGTCACCGTTCTGGTCGGCATATGCTTTCGACGTCCGTTCGGGTGTTGCCGTGGATCCGGCGATTCGCGAGTTCAACGGCTCAATCAACACGATTGGCGAGACCGCAGTGTTTGTGGGCACAACGGCGAACGGTCTGCCGGTTGAAACACGGAATCTTGCTATCTTCCTCCTGAGAGAGCCGGCCACAAATCAGATCACGCGAATGGAGGTATTCAATCTTGAACGCAAGCGTGAATACAGTGGCTATCCTGTTTACTGGTTGGGACGAGCCAACAACGAAGAGAGTCTCAATTATCTTCGCGCCCTCTCAGCCGCAGCGCCACTGGATCGTTTAAGCGAGCGTGCCGTTCTCGGAATTGCACTGCACGACGATCAGCGCGTCGGCGGAATGCTCAAAAACTTCGTAACGACTTCCCAAAACATCCGCATTCGTTCCACAGCTACATATTGGCTCGGTCAAGTAGGGGGTGAGCAGGCTTTCCTCGCCACACTGGTTCGCGATGAAGCTGAAGATAAGAAGATCCGGCGCCAAGCGGCCCACTCTATCGGCGACAGTAAAGATCGCGGCGCACTCAACACGCTGCAGAATCTCTACGAAACGGTGAAGGATTTAGAAGTGAAGCGGAGTGTGGTCTCAGCTGCGGGTAACCTGAACGAAGAGCCAGCGGCGTTCACGTTTCTTCTAGGCATCTCGAAGAATGACCCTGATGTTGAATCACGTCGCGTCGCGGTGCGGCAACTGGGACGCTTCAAAAGAGATGACGCTGCGGACGAGATAATAAAGATCTACAAGTCTGACGTGAATCTCGATGTGAAACGTTCAGCGTTGAGAGCGCTCGCAGATACGAAGAACCCGCGAGTACAACCGCTGTTGCTGGACATCGCACGAAACGACACCAACTCCGAACTGCGTCGATCGGCGATTCGCGTTCTTGGTGAACGTGGTGAATCCGCGATCGATGACCTCATAAAACTATACGACAACGAACAATCGACCGAGGTACGAAAGACAACGTTGAGCTCATTGGCTGAGATCAAGAACAATAGAGTTGAAGACAAGCTGTTCGAGGTCGCGAAGGCGGACGCGTCCATGGATTTGCGCCGGAGTGCAGTTCGCCTGTTAGGTGACCGCGTGAGTAAGCGCAGTTTTGATTTCCTGACAGCAACAGCGCAGAGCACAGATGACAATGCAGACGTGCAAGTGCAGGCTGTACGGGCGATCAGTCAGCGTCGTGCAGAAGAGTCAGTACCAATCTTGATAAAGATCGCTCGCACACATCCGAATCAACTAGTGCGTCGACAGGCGATTCGTTCACTTGGTGAGTCGGGCGATCCGCGGGCAGTGGATTTCTTCCGTGAGGTGCTGTCGAAGTAGAGAGCTAAGAGCAAAGAGCGAAGAGCCAAGGGCAAGAAGCGCAGAGCGATTACACTTACCACTTCGCCCTTAGCTCCCACGGGCTTCACCGCGGGTGTCGAATTCGGAAGGCGCATTGAGTTGCGCTACAGCTTTCTGAGTTCGTCCCGCGGTGATTCGTTTTCTTTGGAGTGCGACGGCCCGCCGTCGCTTTGTTATACCCAGCGACAGCAGAAGTCCGGAATAACACAGCGACGGCAGGCCGTCGCACTCCAAAGGCTTATTTCTTGCGCTGGTGCTTCACGCGATACAACAACATAACGCAGCCGTTGCTGAATTCTCGGCAGTGGATCAATTTCAAATTAATCTGCCGCGACATCTCGTGAAATAGCGGAATGCCCGAACCCAGCAATACCGGGTGAATATTGAATCCGATCTCATCAATCAGGTCCGCTTCAAACAGCGCCTTCGCCAGCTCACCCCCACCCATAATGCAAATGTCTTTGCCCTTTTGCTGTTTGAGGCGTCGCACAAACTCCGCAACATCTTCGGAGACCAGCTCGACGTTCTTACCCGGCAGCTTTTTCAAAGTGCGCGAGAACACATACGTGTTAACGCCAGGGGAACCATCGCCGGCGCCCATCTTGACGCCAACTTCATACGTTTTTCGACCCATAACAATGGTATCGATAGTTTTCCAGTAGTCTTTCATCAGTTGGCCAACCTCTTTGCTCCACATCAGCCAATCCACTGAGTGGTCCTTCCGCGCGAAGAAGTTATCCAAACTGTTTGCACCACCAAATGTCACTTTTCGCATAGTTGTTCCTTTCGGGCGGTGAAGATAAAGCCTGATACATGACACCCATTGTCATGTTTGTGAGATAAAATTCGGGCACAGCTTATTTGTAGAGACGGTCCTCCGTTGCGCTTTCGCGAAATCAGCGGGGGACCACGGAGGACCGCGCACTACAAACGATAAGCAACGATTGCTCACATGCGTGCTGACCGACTCTTATCGATTGTCCTACTCCTGCAGGCTCATCACCAGATGACGTCCCGCGACCTTGCGACGCGTCTCGAGGTCTCGGAACGAACGATTCACCGCGATATGGAGGCGCTGAGCGGCGCCGGTATTCCTGTCGTTGCACTTCGGGGAACGCATGGTGGCTGGTCGCTGCTTGGCGAGTATCGGACTAACCTCACCGGACTAAACGAAGCAGAGATTGAAACGCTTTTCGTTACGAAGCCTACAAAGCTGCTCGCCGACCTGAAACTCGAAAAGGCCGCTGAGGGAGCGATGCTGAAACTTCTCGCGGCGCTTCCGTCGAGTTATCAGCGCGCGGCCGAACGGGCGCGACGGCGGATCTACATTGATGCAGGTGGCTGGGTGCGACAGGAGGAAGCTGTCCCTTTGCTACCAACGTTGCAAGAAGCAGTTTGGTTAGAACGAAGGTTGGCGTTCACCTACGACCGCGGCCACGATTGCGAACCCGTCGAGCGGGTCTGTGATCCGTTAGGGTTGGTTGCGAAGGGAAGCGTTTGGTACCTCGTTGCTGCCGTTGGTCCCGACATCCGCACCTATAGAGTTTCGCGAATCTTGCGGGCACAGGTACTACAGGAACGTGTAGTCATTCCTGTGGATTTCGATCTTGCTACGTATTGGGAAGCATCGGCCGTGGCATTCAAATCAAATCTGCCAACCTACATCGCGCGGTTCAGAGTTTCGCCGAACGTATTTCCGTTTTTACGTTTCGCCGGTCGTTTTTCGCGCGTCAGTGATGAATACGAAACAGATGCAGATGGCTGGATTAGAGTTTCTGTTCGTTTTGATGTCGAAGAGATGGCTTACCAGTTTGCGCTGTCG
>JBKPMX010000087.1:0-19598 GCA_046765655.1 Acidobacteriota bacterium | reverse complement strand
CGCGCGACTTCTTCAATACCTCGCGTAAAGCCGTACAGTCTGTTGGCTCTGTAGTAGGGCCAAAGGAACGGGATGAGCAACAAGGTGGCCACTCCGCCGGCCACTGCGCCCCGAACCCAAAACCTTTTGTCCCGGTAAATCGAATGACGAACAACAAGTATCCCAACTGAGATTGCAAGAGGTAACAACGGAAGCATCAACCAACTGATGCATGTCAGACCATTCATCAGGAAGGCCGCGCCGAGCCAGATTGCTCGACGCCAACTGCGCACGTAAACGAACAACACCAGAGCTTCGAGTAACAATGGAATCCACGGCGCGAACAGGTAAGGCAGATGCGGAAGAAGCATGAAGCGGAAAGGAACGAATGCGAATAACACGCCGGCTGTCCAGGCGATCCCGTATGAACCGGTGAGAGTTCGAGCAAGTCGGAACGCGCCGTAACCAGACAACGCGAAACCCGAAAACGTGGCGATGCTAAGGACCGTCAGGGGTCGAAGTCCCACTGCGAATAATGGAAAACAGAGCAGGGAAATGCCGAAGTTGTGCTCCGTGAAAGCCAACGTGTAGCGATATGGAAAAAATATGTTCGCCTGAAAAAGATTTAGAGGGTCGTGAAAAGTCTGATGATAATTCCACCAAAGCGACCACGCGAAAGCATAAGAGTCGCCGTTGTCCCAAACGGCATCGCGCAATCGCGTAACCCACGGCCAGGTCATCACGCTAGTGAAGCCAAAAAAGGCCAGCACGATCAGGCATTCACGTAGCCACGAAGGTAGACTTAATACTTGGCGGCCGCGGAATGTCTCAGGCATCTGTCTCGTGGTTATTCGTGTAATGGGATTCTACAGGTAGCTAAAAGACTGACGCCGATAGGCATCGAAGTGAGATTTACAATGCCACTCTCAAGTCCAAATACCCACGCCAACACGTCATTCGCCAGTCCGGGCTGATGGCCTTCGAAATCCGTGCGAGCACGATCTTCAAGACCCAACACCCGACGCGACCAGCGAACTCCAGCGACGGCCGGAAACAGCAAGGAGTTGAAATACGTAACGCGACGATTGTTGAGAGTGCCGGCTGTTAACAAAGCTTCGAGCGAGCGTCTCGTGTATCGACGTAGATGATGACTCGCTACGTCCTGTCGGCCCCACAAACTAGGTAGCGCCGGAACAGTTAATAACAAGAGACCGCCGGGTTTGATGAGATTGCGAATCTTTTGTAGTGCACCGAGATCATCTTTCAAATGTTCGAGCACATCAAGAGCCAGCACGAGATCGAACGAATGGTCTGGAAACGAAGTCTCTTCAAGCGAGCCGACAACGAAGTCAACGTTGTCAGGCCTGGGCTGCGCGTGGATCAATTCACTATCAAGACCAACAACTCTACCTTCAGTTCCGCTAAAGGGTACCAACCACTTGAGCCCTTCAGCCGGTCCACAACCTACTGACAGAATGTTGGCAGATTTTCCGTTGCCAAATTCTCGATTGAGTACGGCTTCAAGAACTTTTCTCCGACCGCGGAACCACCAATGCCACTTATCGAGATCGCCGTACTTGGTCGCGAAGTCTTTCTCCATACTCAACCGCGCGCCAGTGCTCGTGCATCGACCTCTGCTTCAGTCGGTCGTAATTCATGTTCACGCATGAAGCCGACTCGATTGCTGACAACGTACAGCGGACGTTGTCGTACCTCGTCGTAAACTCGACCTAAGTATTCGCCGATGACGCCGAGAATTATCAATTGAATGCCGCTGACAATCAGTACGATTGCGATTGTCGACGTCCAACCTTGTGGAGCGTCGTGCCTAGTCAGTTTCTCCACGGCCGCCCAAACAGCAACGCCAAAGCCTGACACTGCCGTAAACAAGCCGAGCCACGCTGCGACTGTCAAAGGAAACGAAGAAAATCCAACGTACCCGGAGGCAGCGAGGCCGACAAGCTTTCGCAGCGTGTACTTCGGTTTGCCTGCATTGCGAAGTGGTCTATCAAATCCAATCCCTATTTGTTTGAAACCAACCCACGTCCGCAATCCCCGAAGGAATCTGTTTCGTTCTCGCAATCCAACTAGCGCATCAACGACACGTCGATCCATCAAACAGAAATCCCCCGCATCCAGAGGCGTGTCGATATCGGCGATGAAATTCATCGTGCGGTAGAACATTTTGTAACCGGCGCGCTTCCAGATCGGCTCGTGTCGATTCGCTCGAATGGCATAGACCACGTCAAACCCCTCTTGCCATTTCGCGATGAACTCGGTCAGAACTTCAGGTGGATCTTGCAGGTCGGCATCCATCAACACGACTGCATTTCCAGAGGCAGCATCAATTCCCGCTTGCAATGCCGCCTGATGACCGAAGTTACGAGACAAATGAATGACTCTATAGTGGCGATTCAGCGCGGCCAGTTCGTCCAGCATTTCGCTTGAACCATCGCGGCTTCCGTCATCCACGAACACAACCTCGAACGATTCATCGAGGCACTCTTGAAGCGCAGCATTGAGTCTGGCTGTCAAAGCGTCGAGGTTTTCGCGCTCGTTGTAGACCGGAATTATTACGGAAACTTGAGGCCGCATAGACGCCCTAGGCTGTAGATACGGATGGTTGTGAACGAAAGAAAGTCAGTCTAGACAGTCATTCGCAGAGCGTCAAGCAACGCTTTCCATTCGTTGCCGCCGATCTACCACAGCGAGGGCTACGATGCCGATCAAAGTTATTGCGGAAATTATTGCTCCGTTGCGCGCACCCGGCGCGGTATAACGCAGTTCCACTCGGTGTTGACCAGCCGGCAATGCAACACCGCGTAAAAGGAAGTTGGTTATGTAGATCTGCGTCTTGTCGCCGTCAACCGTCGCGGTCCAACCAGGATAGAACATCTCGCTCAACACTAGTACGGTGGGAATCGCAGCATTCGTCTCGACTGAAAAGCTGTTTGGACCATAGTGCGTGATCTTAGCCGCGTCAGGTGTCAACGTTCCTCCTGGAAGTTCAGGCAATTCCCTGGGAGTTACCTCCAACAAGGCCGTAAGCCGGGGGTCAAATGGTTCTGAGCTTTCCCCGCGAATTCGCTTTAGAGCCTCTTCACCGTCGACAGCCTCGGCTTTGGTGACAAGCCACGCGCGTGGCAGGGCGCGAGTATTCTGAAGAATAAGGGTATGGTCGCGCTCGTAGACAGGTTTCAGAAAGTCGGACGCGAGGCTGTAAAGGGGAAAACTCTTTTGAATTCGTGAGTCAGATAGTAATGCGCTATGAACTGCAATGCCTGCGGTCTTCGAGACGTTCGATATCTCTACCCTCACGACTTCCAATGGCTCCGCAAACCGTACGGATGTTTTGAACCGGTATGCAGGGAACGGATTCGGATCGTTCACCATTGTTTGCTCGAATACTGCAGGAAGGCGGTGCTTGATGATTGGTCGAACGTCAGGACGGTCGTGGGCCCATTCAGCCGTATCTTTACCAGCGCGCAATTCATGTTCGATGACGGCACCTTTAGCGGTGAATATCCGCACGCGCGCGACTAATGCATCGTCGGGCACTTCAACCGAACGTGTAAGCGACGTTACCAGGTCGAGAGAATCGGCGAGGATTGGCGAGGTTGTAAGTGTCTTGCTTATTTGCGGAAGAATTTCACCGGGCACTCCGGATGGCCTCGGCGCATCGATCGGTTTTAAAGCCGTATCAAGGTTTGGATAGGAGACGATGAAAGTCGTATTGAGTATGTCGAGGACGTGCGACTCACTGCTAAGCAATGAATTATCCGGCGCACCAGTCTTCAGAGAATAGACTGTATCCATACCGACATTGCCGAGTGCACGACTATAACGCTCCAGAACCATCGGCTCGTATCCCCCGACGTTTTGTAGTTCCCAGACTGCTGATAAGTTCGGGCTATCAAAACGCGGTGGCGAGAACTGCTCGCTCATCAGGTCGACGCGCGTATAGACGCGTCCTTGTTCAGCTGGAAACTGTTTGAGAAATTGCGTGGCGCCGGACATGGTGCTGAATCGCGCGGCATCGAATCCATGACCCCACCACCGCGTCACAATGGCTGAGGGTTCTACGAAACAAAGTACAAGAACCGTGATAACAACCAGCGGAAACCGCCAACTTCTTTTTACGATCAGGGCCGCTTGCCAAAGTGCAAATAGCGACACCAGCACAAACACTATCTTCCACGTGACATAGAAAGCGAATGATCTCGGATCGGGTAACCACGGTCCCGTTTCAATCCTTCTCCACCACAATATTCCGACAACAACTGTGGCGATGAGGAGAATGACCGAGGTGATAACAGGTCTGTTGGACCAGCGATTTTCGGATCGTTTTTGACGAAGCCAACCCGCAACGATGTCCCACCCATAGGCAGACAGGACGCTCACCGCGAATGTCCATAGGAATGTTTGCCGTGACGGCATTCTCAATAGGTTCAAGATCGGGATGCGATAAACGATTCGGTAAACCGGTGTCGAACCTCCGAGCATGAGAATGAGCGCGAGGGGAGCAACTAACAGCCAGAAGAATACGCGTCGATCCGCGTCCCGTTTCCGAAAGTGGACCAACACGGCAACAATTGCCAAACCCAAGACCAATGGAGGCACGTACGCGTGCATATCAACCCAGTAGAACCAGGGTGCGACAAACGATCTCCATAAGGAGTCCGGCGTTAGCGACCCTTGCGTAAAAGTTTCATAATCCAAACTGTGTCGAACACTCCGCCGAGCGGCGCGTGCAGTTTCTAAAATCTGAAACGCTGAAATGCCCATTGCTAACAAGCCCGCACTGGCGATTAGCAGAACCGGCCGCCAAACTTTCAGAGTCGATATTTGATCCTTAAAACTCGCACCTGACGCTCGGGATCTCGCGCCTGTAAGAGCCAACCAAAGCGCGTAGCCAAACGCGAGGAGACCCGCATAAATAAATGCCTGGGCGAAGCCAGCCAGGACCGACATTGAATAAGCTGCTGTAGCGAGTAGCAGCGCAGGAATGAATCTACTCGTTCGCGATTTTTCGATACCTATCAGAATGAGCGGCAACCACAAGGCAGAGTTCGTCATCATTCCACTGTTTCCCAGTGGAGCGGCCATCATGCCGCCATACCCAAAAGATAATCCTCCAAGCATCGATGCAAGTGGGCTGCGTCCGATCGTGCGGAGATACAGGTAAGTAAAGATCGGGGCCAACAGAAACGGCGCTAGTACGTAGATTTGTTCGGCAACGTGGCCAGGTAAAAATGCGTGTCCCCATGTTAATGGGTAACCCAACCCAAGGTTGGTCATCGACAAGAGTGGATAACCGCAAAGCGTGTAAGGAGACCAGAGGGGTAATGAGCCTTCGCGGAGCATTCGCCACGCAACGGTGTGCATCGGATAAGAGTAGAAGAGGCTGTCTCCTCGCAGAAGGTATTGGCCGCCAAAGACTGCCTGCGGAAAAAAGGCGATGAAGAAGAGGATCAGGCTACCAATGGCGATTGCATCTGTACGCCTTTTGTCGAGCCAACGCCTGTCATGTATCCAACGCTTCAATGAGCCCATAAGGTGTCGCTAGATAGAGGAACTTAGGGACTAAGCTCCCATATTTGTCGGCTAGACTGGTCAGTCCAGCCCCCGAATTCAGAAGTTTTTAGACTGCCGGCGGACTTCGCGTGTCTAATTTATGATGGGAAAATGAATCGAAAATCGCCGTTCTCAACCGAAAAAACCAAATTATTGACAAACGATTCGAGCAGGGGCTAGAGTACAAATTGTGCAACGCCCGCCAGTTGCCGCAGTGGGCAGCCCCAGTTCACCAAACGATAATCCAAAATTAACGCTTCCCACCGCTAGAGTACCGGGAGTTGACTATTATGCGAAATGTAGCGATTGCGCTAACCCTTCTGATCGTCTTTGCAATTGGGGCTTATGCTCAGAGTCCACCGACGCTGCGCATCGTGACTGAAGATCCCAATCTTCCCTCCGAACTGTTTTACGGCGACATCAAAGTGAAACCACTTCGCCTGCGACCGGGCACGAACGTGCCGATCACGATCGACGACAGCGACTTTTTCGTTCACCAACACTACATCGATTTCTTAAGCCGCTTCGCCGAACCAGATGGGTTCTCAAGCTGGATGAACTACCTGAACACCGAACAGCAGCGCTGTCCGAGCGATCCTGAATGCTTACACCAGGCGCGAATCACCGCCTCCGGATCGTTCTTCGGCTCGCAGGAGTTTAATCTTAAAGGCGGTTATGTCTTCCGATTCTATAAAGCGAGCCTTGGCCGCCTGCCTTCGTATGATGAGATGACAGCAGGCATGCGCTCTGTAACAGGCCAAACCGCTGACGAAGTTTTCCAGAAACGAACTCAATTCGCTACTAATTGGGTTCTGCGCGCAGATTTCCTGGCCGCATTCCCCCGATCGTTATCACCGACCGAGTTCGTCGATAACATTCTTCAGGTCGCTGGTGTTGGCGTCGCAAACCGCACCCAGCTTATCAATGACCTGACCGCAGCTGGTAACAGTGATGCCGGGCGAGCTACAGCGATGCGTGCCATCGCCGACAGTACCGAGGTAACGAACAAGGAACACAATCCCGCGTTCGTGTACATGCAGTATGTCGGTTATCTGCGTCGCGCGCCGGAACCCGAAGGCTATAACAACTGGCTCAATTACCTGAACTCGCATCCAAACGACTTCCGCGAGATGGTTCGTGGATTCATGGATTCAATCGAGTATCGCGCGCGTTTCTAAACAACACCCTGGTTTGAACAAGAGCCGGCTGCCCGATGGGTCGCCGGCTTTTTGTTTATGCGACGCGCCGTCCGGCTGCTTCCGCATGCACGCGACGATAAACGTCCAATGTCTGTTGCGCTGTTCGTTCCCAGGTGAATTCCGCTGATCGTTGGCGTCCCACCGAAGCGTAGTGTTCACGCGCTTTTTGATCGGTTAGCAGTTCGACCAGGGCCGCAGTCAACTCTTGAAGATTTGTTGGCTCAACTAGTCGCGCGGCTCCCGATGCGGTTTCCATAATCACAGGAATACGGCTCGTGATCACGGGTGCTCCACAAGCCATCGCTTCCAACGGCGGCAGTCCGAACCCTTCATATAGCGACGGATAAACTGACACCGTGCATGACGAATAGAGTGAAGCTAGATCCTCGTCTGAAACATAGCCCGTAAAAAGAATCCGGTTCTTTATCTCTGACTGCTCGACGTGCGCGTCCAGGTCGTCTGTCAGCCAGCCCTTTTGCCCTGCTACAACGAGCTGCGGTTGCAAATCAGTTGTTCGCAAGAGTTCGTCGAAAGCGCGCACAAGCGTTAGCAGATTTTTCCGCGGCTCGACTGTCCCTACGAACAGAATGAACTTGTCTTCCACACCCAGTCTTCTACGGGTCTCGACTGTTTGGTTGTGTGGCACCCGAGTAAATGTGCGACGAGCAGCGAGGGGCACAGCAGTTATTTTGTCTGGGCTGACTGCCAGGTGCTGACAAATTTCTTTCTTGACGGCTTCGGAGTCGGTGAGGATATGACTAGCGATGCGTGTCATAGTGGGCAGTCGTCGCTTTGCTCGTTGCACCAAATCTTCGCGGTGCGTTTCTGAATGGAGAAGCAGTGACAGGTCATGGATCGTGACTACCGTCGCGCACCGTTGCCACAGCGGAACCATGTAGTTCGTTCCATGAAACAACGGCAGCCGATTCTCGTGAACGTGGAGGGGCAAACCGATGGTCCACCATCGCCGGCGCAAGGCTCCGGAGCGACCCAAAACGGTTCGCAGGTTTGGAGGCATTGATGACGTAGGCACATTCAACAGGACTGGCGCGATGATTTCGAACTCATCTTCAGGCGCAATCGTCGCAAGGCTGCGGGCCAACTCAAATGTATAGTGACCGATGCCGGTTTTTGGAGTAGCCAGCGGAATCCCGTCAATACCGATACGCATGCTTTAACTTGTGTTTTGTGAGGATTGGCTTCAGTTTCCCGTGTTCGCTCGGAGATCTGAGTCAACCATCTCTTTGATTAATTCGCGAAAAGTATACTTCGGCTCCCAGCCGAGCGTCTCACGCGCTTTCCGAGCGTCGCCGATCAATAGATCCACTTCTGCTGGACGATAATAACGTTCATCCACCTTCACGTGGTCCTTGTAATCCAATCCGACTTCGGCAAAAGCGAGTTCGCAAAACTCGCGAACACTATGGGTCTCTCCAGTTGCGATCACGTAATCGTCGGGAGTTGGTTGTTGCAACATCATATGCATGGCTCGGACGTAGTCGGCAGCGTGCCCCCAGTCGCGTTTCGCTTCGAGATTGCCGATCTTCAACTCCGACGCCTGGCCCAGTTTGATTTGCGCTACAGCGTTTGTGACTTTTCGAGTGACGAATTCAAATCCGCGGCGCGGACTTTCATGATTGAAGAGAATGCCGCTGACGCAATACATCTGGTAAGCATCGCGGTAGTTTCTGGTTAAATGAAACCCTGCGACTTTGCTAATACCGTACGGGCTGCGCGGATGAAACTTCGTCATCTCTGTTTGAGGAACTTCCTCAGCCTTTCCGAACATCTCGCTCGAGCCGGCGAAGTAAAAGCGGCAGCGAGGTCGCAGGTCTCTCAACGCGGCCAGCACGTAATGAGTACCGTTGATGTTGATGTTCATTGTGGAAAAGCCGTCGGAGAAACTTTCGGCGACAAAACTCTGCGCCGCGAGGTGGTAACACTCGTCGAAGTCGTGCCTGCTGATGATGTGATAGATGCTCGGATAACTCTCGAGTGTGGCCGGATGAAGGGTTAACCGATCGACGATCTGCGAGAGTCGACTAAAACGTGTTTCCGGAGCCTCCAATGCGACTCGTCGCACTATTCCATGCACTTCGTAACCAAGGTTCAGAAGATATTCCGCAAGATAACTGCCGTCCTGTCCGGTAATGCCGGTAATCAGGGCCTTTTTGGTCACAGATTAGCCTCGATAAATAGAATGGAATGATGTCAGAGGCAGCTTATCACAACGATGCAACGTCTTAACTACCCCTGCTTGCGGTAAAGTGAGCTTCTGCTTAAAATGGCCGTTCTTTAAATCGCTGGTGTGACAATACTTTCACCCGCGGCTGCTCAGCTCCCCGAGGGCATCTAATCTGCTCGTATCTGCGTCTTTATTTCGGAGGAATTTGTGAAGCAAGCTTTCAGGTTCTTGTGCGCCATTATTGTGGCTGCGGTTAGTAGTGGTGCACTTTCATCCGTTGAGGCCCAGGTCTCAAGTCCTACTCCCGATCCTTTCGTGTCTCAGCTGACCAACGCGCCGGGTGGGTTTAAAGCGAACGCGGCAGACATGAGTGCCAACGGACGTTTTGTTGTCTTTATATCGAACGGTAATGTGGCGACTGTAAAGTCAGCGGCCCGCAATAATGCTGATGGCAACACAGAGATCTTCCTTGCCGATTACGCGCAGCGAAGAATCTTTCAAATTACCAACACAGTAAACGTTCTCAAGCCTCCGGCATCACCGACACCGACACCAACACCCAGTCCGACCCCTACGCCCAGTCCAACTCCCACGCCTGCTCCAACGCCAGAAGATCTATCGCAGGTCAAGATCCGGATCGTTAACGATTTCCCCGCCATCAGTTTGGCTCCGGCTCTGTCAGGCGGGACTCGTTCGTATGTGATCGTTTTCAGTTCTAATGCTCCAAATCCAGGAAACTTCGACGGCACTGAAGGAACGCTCGGCACTGATGGCAATAAAGAGATCTGGATCTATCGTCTGCCGGCAGTCGCTGATGTGGATCTATCACTCGGCGCGGATATCCCGTTTCAAGATTTGAATGCTGGAACGTTTCAACAGATCACTAATACGCCCGCGAGTCATGTGCCTACGGCTGGCAGCTCAAATCTGTTCCCGTTTTACGCCGACGACAACCGCGAATCGACGATCAGTGATGACGGACTGCGACTCGCTTTTATTTCGACTAGAAACCTGTTTCCGGCTGTCGGCAACGCGGATGCTAATCCCGAGGTGTTCTTCTACAACATGACGACTGGGACGTTCGTCCAGGGAACTAACACGCAAGACGCTGTTCAAGGAGTCGGATTAGTTTTTCAACAGAACCCGAATCTCTCTTCCGACGGCAGTATTGTGTCTTTTTACTCGAGTGCAAATCTTGCTGGGTCTAACAATGATGATTCCAGTGGTGGTAATGCGGAGATCTATATAGCGAACTACAACGGCTCCGCGATGACGAACGTTCGGCAGGTCACCCGAACGAAAGTGGATCCGGCAAATGGTAGGACCGTCAACGTCTTTTCGCCCGGACGGAGAATGAGTCGAGATGGATCACTGATCGCCTTCGAATCGTTGGCGAACGATCCAAAAGCCAACACTACGTCGAACGGTACCAACCTTGCGCTTTTCGTCTACACAGTCGGGACCGACACCTTCACGCAAGTTGGTCCGAGGACTGAGACCGACATCGGGCGACATCCGGTATTTACCGATTACAACGCTTCGCTTGTTCCAGCGAGTCTCGTCTTCGCCTCTTTTCTAAATATTCGGCCCGACGGAACAATACCGGCGTCCGGATCGCAACTTGAAGGATTAAACCCGCAACGTTCCCCGCAAATATTCCTGACGTCCCTTCCCGCAAGTTCGTCTAGCACGTTTGTCCGTTTGACGAACATTCCGTTTCAGTCGAGCTTCGGTGGAACACGACCAATCGCGAGTGCCAGTGTTAAGCGCATGGCCATGAGTCTGGGCGGAGTTGACCTCGGAGGCGGAAACGCAGATTTTTCCATCGAGCTCTATTACGTTCTAACTCCTATCATCACTGCTGAATCATCTGCTGCGCTGTCGTTCTTTACGGGCGCCAGCAACATGCCCGTGCCGAACGCAACACCAACACCGACGCCAACCGCTTCTCCTACCGCTACGCCGACCCCAACCCCAACGCCGAGTCCTTCACCTGGTACGGGGATTGGATTAGCACCAGGCGAGCTTAGCATCGTGCGTTCGACAGTTGCGCTTGCGCCGTCTGATGCAACCGCCAGTGGGGCATCTCTGACACTTCGCAGTCCTGCGTTACCGATTGAATTGAACGGCGTGTCGTTATCAGTGAACGGGGCAGCAGCGGGATTGTATTTTGTCGGTAACTCGTCGAAGCAGATTAATTTCGTCATGCCAATCACACTTGCTCTCGGCGTGGGAAGAGTGGCGGTAAACACCTTCAATGCCGGAGCAGGCACTGACACGATCGCCAGGGGCTTTGTGCCTATAGTTCTGGCACAGCCCGACGTCTTCTCCTCCACAGCCGACGCCGGTGGAAGAGCGCTAGCTCTTAACGTGACTAATCCGGCGGCGCGAACACCTGAACCCTTCAACGTTACGTCTCCTGACGCCACCGGCACCAGTGTGCCTACGGTAATTGAACTGTCTCTTACGGGCGTCAGATCAGTACTTGCTGCCGAAGTAACAGTGACGGTGGGGACGACAGCTATAACCGGTGGCAGTATTCTGTTCATCGGCCCGAACGCGGAAATGCCAGGCGTCGACATCATCAACTTCCAGCTCCCCGCGTCGCTTGCAGGCGCAGGAGACGTGCCGGTAGTCGTCACTGTTAATAAGCAGGGACTCACTGTGACAAGCCGGCCTGCTGACAGCGCGCCGCATATAACAATCAACTAGTCGAAGTCACGATATTCATTAAAAGGCGGCCTTACTGGGCCGCCTTTTTTTGAGCCTTTTCACTGGAATTTACCGCATCTCTAAATAGGCCTGGCGGTTTGCGATTTTACCGGTTCAGGCGGCTCCAAAGCGTGGTACCATGCCTCACCACCGGCCTCCGACCGGTTTTCCCTGAGGGTAATTCATCTCCTTCTCCTCGGTACCCTTCATGCGATATTCGATCGTCACAATCGGACTCCTGGCACTTCTTATCAATGCGGGTCGAGCTCCGCGTTTGGAGACGCGTGACTACTCCGATCTCGAGCCTGTGGCGCAAACCGCAAAGCGCATTAAGTGGCCACGCCGGACCATCGAAGTTGCTTTTTCAAACTCACTGCTTTCTCCTGCTCAGCACATTAAACCCGGGAGCGACGTGGTCGGCGCTGCGAAACGTGCACTCGCGCGCTGGTCCAGCATCGCTAACATCAATTTCACAACGTCATGGTCAAGTGAAGAATCCGTCAGTCCGGCAGACGGTGGCGACGGCGTCAGTTTGATCACGATCGCGCCAACGCTTGAGAACGAAGAGTTCAACGCCGACTCAACGACCGGTCGAACACGCGTCTTCTTTGATCCCGAAACCGGTGCGATTCAGGAAGCCGATATTTCGATTAATCCGAAACCAAAAACAGCTGAACGCGCCGACATCCAATTCTCAACTGACGGCAGTGCGGGCACATACGATCTTGAAGCGACGTTCACGCATGAAGTCGGGCACTTGCTGGGACTGGACCACTCCAACGTGCTCGCATCAACAATGCAAAGCCGCCAGGCATTTAATGGCACATATGGATTACCTGCACTGACTGAGCGCACATTGAGTGAGGATGATCGACAACGGGTTCGCAGCTTGTATGGAGCACGACAGCGCGTCGGCCGCATCGAAGGACGATTGTTTGATTCAAACAGCACAACACCCGGTCCAGTGAAGGGAATTAATATCTGGGCCGAGAGCGTTGCTACGGGTCGCGTGATAGCCAGCGATGTCACGGCAGACGATGGCTCGTACTCCCTTGGGGACCTTGCCCCTGGCAAGTACCGCGTCATCGTTGCCGGCACAGATATAGCGAACGCACAATCTCGGTTCGCAAGCGTCGAAGTTGCCAGTCAAGTGAATGTAAAAGGTGAAGGCATAACTACGCTGAACCAGAACTTGCTTCCGGCGCAGTCGACAGCAGTGAAATTGAATCCGCGAATGATCGGATTGAATGGAGATCTTTCAGTGGTGGCGTTGCCTCTTGAACCTGGCAAGAAATTCAAGGTGTTCTTGTCAGGCGAGGGAATCGACAACGTACCTGGCACGAGCATCTCGGTTAATTCACCTTACTTTTCTGTCGACCCCGCGTCCCTCACTCGAGAACAACTATTCACTTCGGTGCCTGTCATCAGCTTCGAAGTTAGCGTTGCACCGAATGCTCCCTTTGGCGATTACACGTTGCGGCTACAGTCGAATACCGGCGAACTCGCACATGTCCCCGGCGCGTTTACGATAGATCCGGGTGTTGTGTCAGCGCTTGCGAATCCGATTGACGACAGTCGCTTCTTCATCAATCAACAGTACAAAGACGTAACCGGGCACGAAGCTTCAGCAGATGCCCTGGAACGTTTTGGGAACCAGCTATCATTGTGTGGTTCCCGCGCCGATTGTATTCGCGCTCGCAAACTCGATATCTCCGTCGCTCTGCTTTCGGACGATGAGATATCTTCTTCAGGTCTGTTCATTAACACCATGTACCAGGCTGCGCTTGGTAGACGACCAAAGTTTTCTGAGTTTCAAGTCGACCGGGATCAGATCAATCGCGATCCGGATGTAGAGGCCAACAAACTCGCATTGGCTATCGCATTCGTTGAGCATCCGGAGTTTGAACGGAAGTACGGGCGTCTGGAGAAACCTGATCAGTTTATCGACGCTTTGATCTCTTCGATTAATCAGACGAGCGGTGTAAACCTTGGAAGCGAGAAACATTCGTTAGTGCCTTTGTATGACAACACAAGTGCCGGACGTGCGAAGATCCTTGTCCGCCTTGTGGGCCAACGTGCTTTAACCGATGCTCAGTACAATCAAACACTCGTGCTGATGCATTACTTCGCATACCTTCGCAGAGATCCTGACAAGTCGGCCTTTGATCTATCGCTCAACCTTCTGAAGAACAAGCCACTGCGCGATCCTGCAGCGGCGCGTTCTCTCGCGTGTTCCTTCCTCAACTCCTCTGAATACCAATCGCGTTTCGCCATGGTGGCGACTCATCACGCGAGCGAGTGTAATTAGCTTCTCCGAACATCGAAGTGAGAGACGGGGAGACAAGGAGAAGGGGAAGGGGAAGACTGTCTCCGCTTCTCCCCGTCTCCCCGTCTCAGGTGCAGTCTGCGTCACTCCACTAGTATTGGATGTTATAGTTACTCGCGGCTCCTGGATCCTGGAACCTTACTAACGCGATTTGAAACAGAAATTACTACGCTATCTTGCTTGTCCTTCCTGTAGCGGAAATCTCAATTTGTTTTCCGAAGACGAGCAGCAGGCCGAGATCATCAGCGGTAAATTAACGTGCGATGCTTGTGCCGCCGTGTTCTTGATCACTGGTGGAATTCCTCGCTTTGCGAAGCTGGAAGACGTCGAAGCCGACAAAAGGGAGACGGCGACGAATTTCGGTTGGCAGTGGCAACATTTCACCCAGGAGGACCAACACTACGACGACCAGTTTCTTGGCTGGATTCATCCGGTCACAGCGGAATTCTTTCGCGACAAGGTCGTGCTGGAAGGCGGCTGCGGTAAAGGGCGGCATACGCAACTGGCTGCGCAGTGGGGCGCCCTAGAAGTTATCGGGATTGATCTTAGCGTCGCCGTCGAAACAGCCTACAAAGCTACGCGCGACTTAGAGAACGCGCACATTATTCAGGCCGATATCTTCCACCTTCCGTTAAAAAGAACTTTCGATTTTGCCTTCTCTGTTGGGGTGCTGCATCACCTTCCAGATCCGCAGGCCGGCTTCGTCTCACTCGCTTCTAAAGTGAAGCCGGGCGGCAGTGTCGCAGCATGGGTTTATGGTGCTGAAAATAACGAATGGATCACACGCTGGATCAATCCCCTCAGAGAAAAGCTGACTTCGAAATTGAACCTGCGAACACTGTTACATCTCTCGAAGATTCCAGCTGTGCCTGTTTATCTGGCAACAAAGCTGATGTATGGTCCACTCAATAGAAGTAAACGCGGCGCTGCCTTGGCCCAACATCTTTTTTACAATGATTATCTAAATGCAATTTCTCACTTCGGCTGGCGCGAACAGCACACGATCGTTTTCGATCACCTCGCGGCACCTACAGCGTTCTACATTGCTCGCGAGGAGTTTGAGAAGTGGTGGAAAGATATAAGTGCCGAAGACGTCGTCATCTCTTGGCACAACAAGAATAGCTGGCGTGGGTTCGGAAGAATTACGTAAGTAGTCCGCTAATACCCGTCACGGCAGTCAGGGGGGATGGCGTTGCACAAGGCGGTTAAGCCTGCGAAGCAGGCGTCGAGCATAAAGCCTGGGGCGTTAGCCCCAGGAAACATGTGCGATACAAGGTTGAGCCCGCGAAAGCGGGCGAAAGCCGCACCTAATGAGAGCTGTCGCCCGTTTCACGGGCTAATGATCATAACGCCGCAGGACCTGGGGCTAACGCCCCAGGCTTTACGCTCAACGCCTGCTCCGCAGGCTCAGTGACTTTTTTGTGCAAACCAGTTAGGGGGTATTAAGGACCACCGATGATCTCAGCCCAACAGGCTCAAAGCCGCGTTTGGAAACCTCTGTGGGAACTTCCGCGCAGGAGGGAGCTGATTCTCTCTCTCGCCAAACGCGAATTACTGGCTCGTTACAAAGGTTCAGTGTTGGGACTTCTTTGGCCGTTCCTTACGCCTGCAGTAATGATTGTCATCTTCACTCTGGTTTTTGCCGGCATCTTCGGCGCGCGCTTTGGATCAACTGGCTCGTCCTGGGACTACGCGATTTATCTTTTTTGCGGTTTGCTGCCATGGACCATGTTTCAGGAGACCATTCAGCAGTCGGCCAACACCATCGTCACCCATGCAAATCTCGTCAAGCGTGTAGTGTTTCCGTTGGAGACTCTGCCGACTGCCCAAGCATTAGCTGCGCTCGCACATCAAGTATTTGGCACAGTCGCTTTGATAATCGCCGCCGTCATCATTCAAGGAAACCTGCACGTAACTATTCTTTTGTTTCCTTTGCTACTGATACCGCAGTTTCTTTTTACGCTTGGTGCAGCATGGCTAATAGCCTCGCTCGGGGTTTTCCTGCGCGACATCACGCAAGGCATCGGATTGCTTTTGATGGCCTGGATGTATTTGACGCCGATCATCTATCCCGAATCGATCGTACCCGAACGCTTTCGGACGATGATCAGCCTCAACCCATTTACACCGCTGGTGCGAAACTATCGCCGCTTGTTTCTAGATGGCTTGATGCCAGACTGGAAAGGACTGGCATACTTCAGTGTCGTCTCGGTGCTGCTTTTTGTATTTGGTTACTGGTGGTTTGCGCGTACGAGAAAAAACTTCGCGGACCTAATCTAACGGAGATTAATGTCATACATTGCGGTCCGGGTCGTTGAACGAGTCTTTTAGTGTGAATTGGTGGATCGTCTTAATGGCAGGGAGGGAGATCGATCCACGAATTCACACGAAATGAAGTCAGCTGGTCGTACTACCGGCAGAGTAGACGCTCAAGGCAATGTTTGGGCTTCCTCATCTTCTGGCGTATTATCCTCACGCTCCCTGAACAACTTCATTAACCATCAACTTCAATAATTGTCAGAGAAAGCTATGAGACATCGACTTCTAATTCTTCCACTTCTGCTGATCATCTGTGTCAGTGCCGTCGCGCAGCAAACGCAACAAACCCCGTCCACCGACGGCGTTGTGCTCTCCGTCGAGTCGCTTTTTACTTATCGCGGGAAACCGCTCGGTCCCGTTCGTTGGCAAAGGGATAGTTCGGGTTACTTTGCGCTGGAGCCATCAGCAACCAAGCGAGGTTCCGCCGACATTGTCCGCTACACGGCAGCGACGGGCGAACGAACTGTGTTTGTCGCGGCAGAAAGACTCACGCCGGCTGGCGCAACAAGCCCTCTGTCTATTGAAGACTTTGATTTCTCCGAAGATGGACAGAAGCTCTTGATCTTCACAGACTCCGCGCGCGTCTGGCGCAGCAATACGCGCGGCGATTATTGGGTGCTGGATCTGAAAACATCTACGCTCAGAAAGCTGGGCGCCGACGCGAAACCGTCGACGTTGATGTTCACGAAGTTTTCACCTGATGGAACACGCGTCGGCTACGTGCGGGACAACAATATCTACGTCGAATCACTTGCTGGTGAAGGGAAGTCGGCCATAACACAGATAACTTCCGATGGTACGCGCTACATCGTGAATGGAACGTTTGATTGGGTTTATGAAGAAGAGTTGTTCTGCCGCGATGGATTCCGTTGGAGCCCTGACGGAAAGAATATCGCCTACTGGCAATTGAACTCCGAAGGCGTCAAGGAAATGACGCTTGTTAATAATACCGAAGCTCTCTATCCAACGATCACCACGTTCCCATATCCAAAGGCTGGCGAAACAAATTCAGCAGCGCGCGTCGGTGTGGTGAGCGCAAGCGGTGGTGCAACGCGCTGGTTCGAAGTTCCCGGCGATCCTCGCAACAACTATTTGCCGCGCATGGAATGGGCGGCGAGTTCCGACGAAGTTGTGATTCAACAATTGAACCGATTGCAGAACACCAACACTGTCATGCTTGGCGATGTCCGAACAGGAAAGGTGCGCAACATACTCGTCGAGAAGGACGACGCATGGGTCGACACCGCCTGGGGAGACATCGACTGGGACAAGAAAGGACTCGTGCGCGGCGATGCTGAGTGGATCGATGGCGGCAAACGCTTTCTATGGACCAGCGAGCGCGACGGATGGCGGCACATCTATTCAATTGCTCGTGATGGCAGCGACGTGCGAGATATCACTCCCGGCAACTTCGATGTGATCAATGTGGAACGAGTCGATGACGCCAACGATTGGATCTACTTCGAGGCATCACCCGACAACGCGACGCAACGGTACCTTTATCGCGAGCCTCTCAATGGCAGTGGCAAGCTCGAACGAATAACTCCCGCGAGTCTGCCCGGAAGTCACTCTTACAATATTTCTCCAAACAGCGAGTTTGCGATTCATGCCTACACTCAGTTCTCGCAGCCGGCTACGTTCGACGTTGTGAAGGTCGCCCAACACGCGCCTGTCCGAACGCTGATCGACAATCATGAACTTAAGGATAAGTTGGCCAAACTGAAGCGCACGCCGGCAGAGTTCTTCAAGGTCGACATCGGTGAAGGTGTGCAACTCGATGGCTGGATGATCAAACCACCTGATTTCGATCCGCAGAAGAAGTACCCGGTGCTCTTCTATGTGTACGGTGAACCGTGGGGACAAACTGTTCTCGATAGCTGGGGTGGGCGAAATGAACTGTGGCACATGATGCTGGCCCAACAGGGATACATCGTGATAAGTGTCGACAATCGAGGCACTCCTGCGCCGCGTGGCCGGATGTGGCGAAAAATAATCTACCGAAAAATCGGTATCGTGAATTCGCAGGACCAGGCGAACGCAGCGAGAGCTATTAGCAAATGGCCATTCGTTGATGCGAGTCGAATAGGTATCTGGGGTTGGAGCGGCGGCGGATCGTCGACATTGAATGCGATGTTTCGTTATCCGGATGTCTATCAGGTCGGTCTGTCTGTAGCACCGGTTCCAAATATTCGTTATTACGACACCATCTATCAGGAGCGATACGGTGGCTTACCACAGGATCATCCGGAAGAGTGGACACAAAGCTCGCCGGTGACGTTCGCAAAGAATTTGAAGGGTCAACTGATGGTGGTCCATGGAACGGGAGACGACAACGTTCATTACCAGGGAACTGAATCATTGATTAATGCGCTAGTGGCTGCTAATAAACAGTTTCAGATGTTCGCTTATCCCAACCGGTCGCACGGGATCTACGAAGGACCAGGAACGCAGCTCCATCTGTATAACATGTTCACGAGGTTCATTAACGAAAAGCTTCCGGCGGGTGGTCGTCCAGCAGAGACAACAACAAGTCAAAGGACAGCGAACTGACGATGACAAGGCGAGTCTGTTTTCTGTTCCTGCTGCTGCTCCTTGTCACGTCGTGTGCACGACATGAGCAGCAGCACCCCTCTTCACCGGCTCCAGCGAAATTGACCGCGGCAGATTTCGCGAAGCTACGTTGGATCGAAGGTAACTGGCGCGGAAGCGGCGTCGATCAGAAACCGTTTTTCGAGCGCTACCGATTCGAAAACGACACAACTCTCGCGGTAGATAGCTTTCCAGACGAGAAGCTCGAGAAAGCGGACGACACTTCGCGTTATGAGTTGAAGGACGGGCAATTCACGAATGGGAGCTACGTCGCTTCAGCGATCGACGAGCAGGGGATCAACTTCGAACCGATCGCGGGCAAGGCGAAGAACTCCTTTCGTTGGGAGCGTGTATCGGCTGACAAGTGGACGGCGATTCTCAAGTGGCCAGCCGCAGATGGAAAACCGGCACGCGAGCGTATCTACAACATGGAGCGAATCCTGCGGGGTGCGGGAGCAGGAGGCAAGTAGAAAAAAGAAATCATTGGTCAGTTATTAATTGGCAAGGTACATAACATCAATCGCTCAACTTTCAATGCAAGAGCTCAAGGTAAGTAAGTTGCCAGTGGGGAAGGGTGGCTTGCCCCCGCTCAAGATTCAATGGATTCAATATTGGTCCAAATGCTGATTGAGCGGGGCAAGCCACCCTTTCCCACTGGCATCTTAATGAGGTTGAGTTATTCGGCGCAGCTTGAGTGATTAATGTTAAGTACGTT
>JBKPMX010000086.1:0-9103 GCA_046765655.1 Acidobacteriota bacterium | reverse complement strand
CCGATAGGAGTGCGATGTTTATAGACCACGGCACCACCAATCAGACTTCGCGGTTCGGTCGAGCGGACACGTGCTTGAGTTTGAAAATGGCACCTTGATTGTCCGCTCAACCGAACCGCGAAGTTCGAGTTAAGTGGCGTGGTCTATAAACATGACACTCCTATCGGAGTGATCAGAAGCGAATTGCGACGATGTCTTCAAAAGCTAGACGCAAGGAACGACACGCTTCCGTTGAGCGGGACGAACGGGTTTGGAGCCTTAAGACGATCGCTGTGCTGGCGGGGATCCTAATAGCAGTCTCACTGTTTCTTTTCGCGCTAACTGCACTCAAACGCTCGCGTGTTGAATCAATCCCTCGAGAATTTGAAGGACGTATTGTCGATAAATGGGCCGGGTTTAATGAAACGCAGCAGGGTTCTTATCCTTACTATCGAATATCTGTTGAGGTTGACGGTCAGCAACCCTTTTCTGTTCCGGTGAATGAAGAGCTCTATCAGCAGGCGCAACGGGGAATGATTCTCAAGCGATCCGAGGAAGGACTCGAGATACTTAGAGGACCGACCAAGTAAATGTTTCTTTCCTCGGCATTGCTCAACGCTGCGGCAAAACAGTCAGTACCGAAACGCGGTAGCGTCGGGTCCGTGTTTCGATTGTGGCACCATAGGGAATGAGACCCGACGCTACCGCGTTTCGGTACTGACTGTTTTGCCCCGATGATTGTTAACATGTGACAACTCAAAGACAACGCTGCAGTCGCTTCCCTTGCCAACAACCCAACTACAAAACACCTTAGCAGCGGAAGAACAAAAGCTCCTCGCGTGCATCCATTGTGGTCTCTGTCTTGAAGCGTGCCCGACTTACGTCGTCACCGGCGACGAGAACGATGGGCCACGCGGCAGGCTTTACTTGATGCGCGCCGTCGGCGAAGGTCGACTCAGCAATCAGTCAACGTCATTCAAGAACCACATCGATCGATGTCTTGGTTGCAGAGCCTGCGAACAGGTGTGTCCGGCTGGTGTTCAGTACGGCCAACTACTAGAGGCCGCCCGCGCGGAAATCGTCACGGCCCAACCACCGCGAGGTATTACGGGCGCACTCTTGAGTTTCGCATTGCGTCATGTTTGGACCAAGCCGGTAAGATTGCGTTTGTTCTTCGCGAGCTCGCGGCTGATGCGCGATTTGGGTATTGCCCGGCTTCTTGTCCGAACAAAAATAGCGCGTCTGTTCTCAACGCGAATTGAATTTGCGTTTGCCTTACTCGACAGTTCACGACCGGCCGCAAAGAAGTCACATTCATTCGGGATAAAACAAACCAATAACTCGTCGCGATCCGTATTGTTGTTCAGTGGTTGCGTAGGCGAAGGGCTCTTCGCGCATGTCAACAGGGCGACAGAGCGCGTGCTGAGGGTGAATGGATTTGAAGTTCACACGCCGCGCCAGCAAGTTTGTTGCGGAGCACTGCATGCGCATGCCGGAGACCTGGACGGTGCGCGAGAACTTGCCCGCCGAAACATCGTGGCGTTTGGCAATGAAGCAGGCGCGCCGATAATCACGAATGCCGGTGGTTGTGGCGCGATGCTGATTTCCTACAGTCACCTTTTGGCTGATGATAAAGAGTTCGCGGCAGCGGCCACGCAGTTCAGCAACAGAGTTAAAGATGTCGG
The DNA here is from genome assembly GCA_046765655.1 of Acidobacteriota bacterium. Taxonomy (GTDB): domain Bacteria; phylum Acidobacteriota; class Blastocatellia; order Pyrinomonadales; family Pyrinomonadaceae; genus PSRF01. The sequence continues at coordinate 7,439 of JBKPMX010000086.1, read as the reverse complement.
CCAGGAAATGGACAATGAAGTAGTTGATTCGCACGCAGCAACGACTGACCTCGTTACATACGATGCTTCGTGTCACCTGCTCTATGGCCAGCATGCAGCGGACGCTTCGCTGCGAATGCTCCGCTCGATCGACGATTTGAATTTCACCGATCTCAAAGGAGCTGAAAGATGTTGTGGTGCAGCCGGCATCTACAACTTGTTACAACCCGAACTTTCCGGGCGAGTATTGCACGAAAAACTGGCGGCGATTAAAGAGACGGGTGCAAACGTAGTGACTACCGGAAACGCGGGTTGTCAGATGCAGATTGGAGCAGGCGCCTGTTTGGCGGGAATGAAACTCGATGTGCGACATCCGGTGGAACTACTGGATGAGGCATACGCGCGCGCAGGACTGTATTCTGAGAACAATTCGATGTAAGGGTATTGGCATCTGCGGATTTCGTAAAAGAGACCACCGACTTCATGTCGGTGGTGATTCAATTTCGACCTAATCAAAGGTGCTCCTGATTTAGTTCGCAGTTTTGATTGGCGGGCGGGCGGACCTGGAACTTTAATCGTATTTCTCAGGTTAAGGTCCGCGCGCCCCCCAATCAAAACTGCGCAAAAGTAGTTGACGTCTTCTATTAGGTCGAAATTAAAAAACCACCTGTATAAAACAGGTGGTCTTTTTTGAACCAGGTAACTCGCGGCTCCTAGCGAACGGTGCGTTGAAAAACGATCTTCCCACCCACGATAGTCAAACGAACATTTCCTTGTTCATCCAAAGCCACCAGGTCCGCGCGCTTACCTACTTCAATCGCACCACAATCATGATCTAGTCGCAGCAATCGTGCCGGATTGGTCGAAGCCATCCGCGCAATTTCAGTATCGGTCGCGCCCAGAGAGCGCATCATTTTCACCGCATCCAACATTGTGATCACGGACCCTGCGATGCTTCCTTTTGCATTACTGGTGCGACCGTTCTTCACTGCAATCGTCTCACCCCAGATCTGATAATCACCATCGCCTTTCCCAGCAGCCGCTATGGCATCGCTGATCAAGCTCAACCCACCGGACCCTTTCGCCTTCATAAGCACGCGAAGGGTTAACGGGTGGAGATGAATACCATCAGCAATCACATCGCAGGTCACATCATCTCGCGAGAGTCCCCAACCAACTGGACCTGGTTGGCGATGATGCAACTGCGGCATCGCGTTCATGAAGTGCGTCATGTGTCGCGCGCCGGCCGTCGCAGCCTCATCCAGAATCGATTCATTCGCTCGAGTGTGACCGATGGAGATGACCCAGCCGCGTTGTTGAAGTTCCTTTATCAGCGCGATGCCACCATCAATCTCAGGCGCAAGCGTAATCAGCTTTACTGTTGCTGAGTTCTGCGGCACCGGCAACAGATCTAAAACGGTCGGACTGTCATAAGTCTTGAAGTATTCAGTGTGCAGCGCACCGCACTGTGCTGAGTTTACGAAGGGCCCTTCGTAATGAACGCCCACTATTCTCGCGCCTCCGCCTTCTGATGCTTTTTCAATCGCCGCTACAGCCGCTTGATATTCTTCATCGGCGGCGGGAACGAACGTCGGCAACCAGCCAGTGACTCCTTGCGATGCCAGGAACCTCGAGACCTCGTTTAACTGGTCGGGCGTCGCAGTCATCACATCGTGTCCAACTGCTCCGTGGATGTGAACATCGATAAACCCGGGTATTAACTTAGCGCCGGCTAGATCCAAAGCGGCACCCGTTTCAGCTTGGTTCCGTTCAGTTACGATTCGAGCAATTTTGGCGTCCTCAATATCCAAACGAGCACGCGGCAGTTCGCGATCGCGCAGGACCAAGGTTGCGTTGACTAACGAAAGTGCCATGAAAGAGATCTTGAAGAATAGCGTCGTCAAAAAGTAAATGCTCGCATCGCGTTAAAGCAATGCGAGCATTCTACCGCGATCGCCTGCTTAATCGTGTAGGCCTTCCTCAGAAATGACAGACTCAATTCGGCCAGCCTCAATGAGGACTGCGCGTCATTCGATCACTCGTTCAGGCAAGTATCAGTCTGGCATTGCGGAAACAAATTGGAAGCAACTCACCCGCTGGTCATCCTGAGGAGGTTGCGAACTGGGTAAACAAACTCTGCCCGCATCGCCGTTGACGGGCTGCGGGCAGACACATTGAAACGACTAGAAGTTCAATTTCACACCAAATTGAATATTGCGAGGATCCCTCGTTCCAGTGATCACTCCGAACGTTGTATTGGTTTGAATGTACCTTGTCGGGAAACTTCCAGCCGGAGCTGAAGGATCCACGTTAAAAGTTGCTGAGGTTCCCGGATTCGTGTATTGCGCTTTGTTGAGCACATTGAAAAACTCCGCGCGGAATTGAAGGTTTGTCCGCTCAGAGAAGCGGAAATTTTTGAAGATTGCTACGTCCAGATTGTTGATGCCCGGCCCTCGCACGAGTCCACGACCCGCCGAACCATAACTGGTGAAAGCCGGCGCGAAAGCAGCCGTGTTGAACCATTGCGTGAGACTGCCGCTACCGTGGGGATCGGCGATTAGATTTGGCCGCAAGGTACTTCCCGTACCTAACGGGTCAGCGAAGGTGAAAGGCGATGAACTCGGGGCACTCGCAGCGATCGTTTGCGTGATTGTCAGTGGCGTGCCACTTTGTGCCGTGTAAATTCCGTTTAGCTGGAAACCTCCCAGAAGCAGACGTTTTAAGCCACCACTACCGCGGAAGAAGGGGAGATCATAAACGACATGCGCGGTGAAGATGTGCGTTCGGTCAAACTGCGACGGAGCATTTTCCAAGTCAAGATTAAGTGGGTCTTGTGGAGAATCACTTCGATCAGTCGAGGCATTAGTCATGTTCTTGGACCACGTATAAACAAGTCCATAACCCAACCCCTGAGACATTCGTTTATTAAAGGTCACCTGCATTGAATTGTAATTGCTGTCCGCTTCCGTCCGACGGTCATTGATAGCTGCAAATCCAAGGAAAGGACGCGCAGCATTTATCGAAGCGCGGCCCGTAGGAGTTAGCGTGCCATTGGCGCGTAAAGCCGTCGTCAGCGCTGTTAGAACACCTGGCACTGGCTGGTTGATATTGACGAGGTGTAAAAGATTTCGTCCCTGCGTGCCAACGTAGGCCACTTCCAACACAGCGTTCTTGAAGAGTTCGCGCTGGAGAGAAAGGCTGTATTGAGTTGTACGCGGTACTTTAAAAGGATTGCCCGTGCTGCTCAAAGTAATAACTGGAATAGTTGTTCGCGGAACACCTGCGCCCGGATTCGATAGAAGCGGATTGTCAATAGTGACTCGCGAATTGACCAGCGGATTGACGAAGGCATTCTGTTCGACAATGCCAACCAGTGTCCGATCATGATAGAGACCGACGCCGCCGCGTAAAACTGTGCGTCCATCGCCAAAAATGTTGTAAGCAAAACCCACGCGTGGACCAATCGTATTGTGCTGATTACTCTGCACGCGCCTTCCAAAGGGCGAATTCTGACCCGCGAAGATGATCCCATTGAACCTATCGCCGGAACCGGTGACGATGTTTCCGCTTACAGGATCAATCCTCACAGCAGTTGCCGGGTTATAAAGGTCGGGTCGAAACGCTGTCAGTAAATCATGCTCATCCACGGGGTTGCCGTATAGAGAATAGCGGGCTCCGTAATCGACGGTAAAGCGGGTGGTGATTTTCCATGAATCCTGACCGTAGAACTCGGTTGTGTTGTATCGCAATTGCACAAACACTTCGTTTTGGTCTTCAAGGTATGTACGCGGAGCGCCGAGAAGAAAATCGGCCAAGTCGTTCCCCGACCGTGAACCATCGAAGGCATAGCTACCGTTGAGAGCATTCCCGGCGTTCTCGTTTTTGGCCTCCCATGAATAAAAGCCGCCAAATTTAAAGGTGTGTTGCCCATGAGCGATGGTCAGGTTATCGCGAATAGTGTGACTTGGATTTTCGATTTGCGAAGGGCTGACAAACGAGAAATTCGAGGTAGCTCCGCTAAACGTAATGCTCGGCAGCGCGCCTTGAAGCGTGCTGGGGAAAAGCTCGGGCGACGTAAAGCCCGGTGCATTTGCTCGCAGCCCCGTGCCGGCGAATGTAGTAATGATCGCATTAAAGGCGTAGTCGTAGGCGATCTCGTTGATTACCGTCGGCGAAACGATCGTTCTGAGGTTTACGACAAAATTCTTGCCAGGCGTTTTTGTTTGCTGGGCGGCAACATTTGGATAAAGAGTACCTTGCAGTGCGCCTAATGCGAACGGGTCTTGGAATTGGTTGCCTCCGGGATCATTGCGCGAGAAATCTTCGCGAATATAGCGACCATAGACCGACCATTTTTGGTTAAAGTTGTGATCCACACGCAAAATTTCTTGCCGAATATCTGAGCCGACGCCCACCGCCCTGCGATAGCGATTGAGAATTGTGGTGCCCGGCGTTACTTCATTCGGGAGTGGCATGAAATTAAGGATTGCGACGGCATTCGGGTCAAACCGCGACATTGGGATAATCGAATTGCCAGCTACGATGTTGAATGGAACTTGCGTAATCGGATCTCTTAGAGCTCCGGCAAAGATCCCCGCGCGTTGCTGAATAGTTGGTACCGTTCCGACGGCCGTATTGACTGAGCGCGTCTTCTTCCATTCCTGTGAGTAGAAAAAGAAACTCTTGTCTCGACCGTTGTATATAGCAGGTCCACCCTCGCCAAAACGCGGCAGGAAAATCGGACCACCGATCGTAAATCCATAATCGTTATAACGTAACGGCGCCTTGAAACGCGGCTCGCCATTGAGTTTGTTGATGCCTGCGAGCGGCGTCGTCTGAAACGCCGGGCGAGCATTCAGAGCATCGTTGCGTAAAAACTCATAGAGCGTGCCATGAAAGTCATTCGATCCAGAGCGCGTTACGACGTTGATTACGCCACCACCATTTCGACCAAACTCAGGTGCATAATTTGATGTTAATACGGTGAACTCTTGAATGGCGTCGATACTGGGGGTGGTTAGAAGTGTCAAATTCGAGCCGGTATCGACATTGCGCGCACCGTCTACGAGCCAGTTGATGGCAGAGGTCCGACCTCCATTTATCGAAAGAGAAACAACTGATAGTGCGCCTGAGCCGATTTGGCTCGGATTCGACGAACTCACACCCGCACTAAGCAGAGCGAGCTGCACGAAATTGCGAGTATTGAGGGGCAGTTCGCGTATTTGTTCACCGCTAATTAGTCCACTCTGAGTGGAATTCTCCTGAACGAGTGGCACATCACTTACTACGGTCACAAGCTCGCTCACCTGTCCCGGTTCCAGCACGATGGTAATGGGACGGCGGTCGTTAACGTTTAGTGTCAAATTCTCCTGGACATACTTTTTGAAACCAGGTGCCTCGACGGTCAAAGTATAGATCCCTGCCGGTAACTGTGTGGCAGTGAATGTACCTTCATCCGTCGTCTGATAGGTTCTTTGAAAACCATGCGCGGTATCAGCCACGGTAATCTGTGCGCCCACCAAAGCCGCACTGTTTTGATCTGTGACGAGGCCAACTATGGTTGCCGTGGTCTCCTGAGCGATGGCGTTGATACTCAGACCGACCGAAAGAAGACATACGGAGATGATCGTTCGTAAATTGATGGATGAACGCTGGTTCATGACTGGTTCCTTTTCATTAAGAGGCTTGCGTTTACTTAGTTTGTAACGCGTGATCCAAACTAATCGCTACGGCTTTTTAAGGGCGTGCTACCGAATGACTTCCAATGAGCAGTACACTACTGCCGTTTAGGTCCACGCTTATACACGTTGCTCAACTCATCGTCAAAGTGATCCATGTTCAGAGAACCGCGAAGTTAAGTAGGGCAACATCCAACGGTTCTGTAAAGGCGATTCGATGCCAGGCTGCGATCAAGGGTGCATCGATACGTCCCGAGGATCTACTGCATCGGACCCCGTTTTCCGAATGCCCCACGCGCTGTGCGCTCCAAATACGCCCCATCCGGATTTAGCTCGCCTGTGCGCGCAGTAAAATCGTATGAAAACAGAATAAAGCCATCGGCTCGCAGGTTTCGTGCGACGCCGATTTTTTCCACAGTCGATTCAACCGGTATTCGATAAGCGCCGATGCCTGCCCACACTTGTCGCTTGGCCGCGTGTGCAGTGGTAGCCGCGACCTCAATCTGTTTTTGAAACACCGCAGTGTCCGTGGAATAGGCCATTGGACATGCGACATCAAGAATCCCCATTTGTAACCAATGTCTCCAATCCTGGAAACGTCGCGTGTAAGCATTCTCGTCATTTGCAAACACAGCAGCTGAGACCACAACCTTCGCATTATGCTTCTTCACTGCATGATAGATGCGTTCAACGAGTGCGGTTATTTGGGCGCGCTGAAAGTCAGCAAATTTAGACGCGTGCAGATCGGTCGAAGCAAGCGGGTTGTCTCTTGTCGATTGCTTCAATTGTTCACGCTGTGCAGAATCCAACTGTGGAAGCAGCCATTGGTTAAACTTCGCGATAGAGGTTCGACTGTAATCGAAATCCGGACTTGCCAAACGAACGTAATCGAAGTGGATTCCATCAACCGGATAATGCTTAAGAATATCCATCCAGATCTTGTAAATGTGATCACGCACCTTAGAATTGGCTGGTCCAGTGTAAACGCCCTCTAACTCAGCACGATTTGCTTTGGACCATTCGACGATCCGCTGCCGGTACAAAGGATTCGTCGGTGACATCTTGTAGAGTTCACCCGCCACCGGTTTGGGTACGGCTAACCACTCGGGATGTTTGTTGTAGACGTGATTGGGATCGCTTGGCAGTGCGTCGAGGTTCGCGAGCAAGCTCGTATTGAGCCATGCATGTACTTTTAAGCCACGCTTGTGAGCTTCTTGCAGAGTCGTCGCAAGCGGATCGAAGTCAGCTGGCTGATCTTTCAGTTCGATGGCGCGCGGCTCTACTCGGGATTTGTAATAAGCGTCTCCACGACCACGCACCTGGACGATCAAAGTGTTGAAGCCATTGTCCGCGGCCGTACTGACCATCGAGCGTATCTTGTCAGGCGAGGTCAATGTGGTTCGCACCACCCAAAGCGCGCGAACCTCACCAGCCTGAGGATCTGTCAGCGTTAGTTTCGACGCAGGTTTCCGGGCACCGGCTTGTCCAAAGATAGAAAATAGAAACGTGATGCTGATCGTAACAAGAGGCAAAGCTCTCGATCGCTTAATTTCCTCAAGCTGTCTCTTCAAACTGATCAGCACCACACAACCTCTATCTCTTTTCAATACTGATAGCGAAGCGAAACCTGGATGTTTCGTGGGACATACAGCGCAGCCGCACCTGTGATTGCGCCGAAGTTAGTATTAGTGATTAAGGCGCTTGGGAATCCATACTGCACGTGGTTGAAAGCATTGAATAAATCGGCGCGAAGGGTGACTTTGTGTCCTTCCCAGGGCATGT
>JBKPMX010000085.1:0-59407 GCA_046765655.1 Acidobacteriota bacterium | reverse complement strand
GGTCAAGGGCGGTGCCGTCGGCCAACATGTAATCGGCGATTACGATGTCTGGACGTGAGCTACGAAAGAGATGTTGCGCTTCATGGCAACTGTCGGCCTCTTCGATTTCATAACCCTGCTGTTCGAGAAAGTCGCGGATACCGAACCGGACCGCGGGCTCATCATCGACGACCAGCACCTTGTTTCGAGCCATCAGGAATCTTCCTCAGTTGTAAGCGGAAAGCTCGCTATCATACAAGCGCCTCCCTCAGGATTGTTAGTCGCTACCATTTTGCCGCCATGTTCTTGCATGATTCGTTGAGCTATCGCAAGGCCAAGTCCGGTTCCACCGCGTCGTTTGGAGAAAAATGGCTCGAATAATCTTGGTAGATCTTCCGCGGCAATGCCTGAACCAGAATCCTTGACTGAGCATTGAATCCACTCGTTGTCACCGTCAGATACCCGGCGTGCCTCGATTTTAACGACTCCCGCTGTTGGTGAGTGCTGTATCGCATTCTCGATAAGATTGACAAATACCTTGGAAAGTCGGCGACGATCAATTTTGACCTTCGGTAACAACGGTGAGAAGTCGCTTTGGATTGTTACATTGGCGACCTCTGCGGTAGGCAGACAAGCGCGAATACATCGCGCAATAATTTCCTCAAGCGATGCGATAAAGAGTTCTCCGCGGAAGGGCTTGCCATACTCGAGCAGTTCTTCCATTAGAACCGTCAGGCGACCTATTTCGTCGCGTAGAACATCCGTATATCGCTTGTACTCCGTGCGATCGCTGAATCTGGTTTCAAAAGCGTCGAGGATCGACGAAATCCCAAACAGGGGATTACGTACCTCGTGCGCTACACCAGCTACAAGCGACCCTAACAACGACATCATTTCACTTTGTCGCAGTGACGCCTCAAGCTCGGCACGTTTGGAGATATCTTGCGCGATTAGAATTGCACGTTCACTGACCGAGCCAAACTCATGAATCAAATAGACGGTTAATGCCCAAGTCTTGGATGTTCCTTCATCTTTCACTTCGGCTGACATTGGCGAACCCGTGGCCTTGATGCTCTGTAACAGTTGAGAAGCTTTTTGCCAGGGTTGGTGGTCGCTAAAGTCCGCGAATTTGTGGCCGATCACTAATTCAGCACCGACGCCGAGAGTGTTCTCCGCTGCCTCGTTCGCACGTTTCACAACGCCTTCCAGATCAACAATCAGCACCGGGAAATCAATGGCGTTAAATGTTTGGCGCCACTCCATCGCCGACTGTTGCAAAGACACGTGAAGCCGTTGTTGCTTCTCATCAAGTAGCTTTCGTTCGGTGACGTCGTTGACGATTACCAGGCGGCTATTCTTGCCGTCGAAAACGATAGGGTGCGAACTCAGTTCGACGTAGATCGTTTTGTTGTCTCTGGTTTCGTGTCGCCAGGGACTCGAGAGTACTAGATCGCCTTGCCCGTTCTTTATCAGGAGAGCGGGGATATCTTCTTTGGGACGAATATCGTTTACGGTCATCGATAGAAACTCTTCCTTGGAGAATCCGTAGATGCGGGTGGCAGCTTCATTTACGGCAAGGAAGCGGAGCGTTTCTTCGTTATATACCCAGATCGGTTGAGGCGTAGATTCGAAGAGAAGACGGTATCGTTCTTCGGAGTCTCTCAGCGCGATTTCGAATTTCTTACGATCCGTCACATCGCGTGCAAGACCGCGATACCCGACTGTCTCGTCCAGTTTGTCTTTGATAGGGGAAATAATAAGATCGAGCCATCGATCCTCGCCTGCGGCAGATCTGGTCAGGAACTGATGACGCAACTCAACGGCGGATCCGTCCTGACCGCCGGTGGAACTATTTGCCTCTGGGATAACTCCGAACGTAGAAGCGAATGATTGACCGACTAATTGTGTTGAATCTCGACCAAGAAATCTGGTGACTGCCTCGTTCACGTTTGTGAGTCGGCCGCTGAGATCTTGAGTGAAGATCATGTCCGTCGCATTCTCGACAAGATCACGATAGCTTGCCTCTAATCTTGAGCGTTCAAGTAAGCGAGATACCTTTGCAACAAGCCGGGTCGCGTCAAACGGGACCTCAAGATAATCGTCGGCGCCTGCAGTCAAACCTGCAACAACCGTTTCCGTATCTTTTTGAAGTGCGCTTATCAGCAGAACGGGAGTAGCACGAAGTTCGGTGTCAGAACGGAGCACGCGGCAGAATTCCAACCCGTTCATACGCGGCATCGAAACGTCGCTAATGACGAGATCTGGGTGCGACTGCCTCGCTATATCTAATGCCTGAACGCCATCCTCAGCCGTCAGGACCGAGTACCCGGCCTTTCGCAGCAATCCGTGCATCAAGAGAAGTTGCTCGGGCACATCATTCACGATGAGAATTGAATTCTCCTCGTGACCGTTGGAGATTTGTGCCGCACTCATTGCAGAGATATGCCTCGATTGACTAATGGTGGATTGCTAAGCGTAGCTTGCGAACCGCACGTCTTGCGGATAGGTGACCGTCTGGCTTCTCTATTTACTGCAGAAGCAAGGACTTTCGGGGTTTCCGCGCCGGAGTATAGCATAGGACCAAGCGCCTTTTGGGGCGAATCTTCTCCTTAGCAGAAGTCCGAGCGAGAGGAATCAGGTCCGTGCGGTTGCGACTTCTGCGAAATTGTTTCTGATCGAGTGAAATTGTTATTTCATGGCATTTTCCCATTGCTGGAAGCGGATGTATGTGCGACGCGCACTGATTTTTACGTGTTTCGCGATGTTTAAGTCGTTGGTCGGCGCAGCAAACCGAAATCGCCCCAATTGAATCCAAAAATTTCACGCTCCGTAGCTAGTGAATGCGTGAAATAGGCGGCCGGGACTTCCGCGCCGCTGATTTGAGAAATTTTTTGGATTAGCACTTATAGACAATAACTGGAGAGAAAGTGATGAAATTTTTTGGTCTTCTTCAAAAGGGACGGGCATTAAAAGTTCTTTTGAGTTTAGTGTTCGTCGTTTCGATGTTTGCTTCATGCAGCGGTCAGACGGGAGTCATGAAGTTGGCTTCGCAGCCTAACGGCTCGGGAGCGGTCGCCCCCACGTCTGTGGGAACTCAGAACTCATATGCCGACACGGTCGCTCGAGTGTCGCCAGCGGTGGTCACGATCAGGTCGACGGAGCGTACCCGCGCTGCGCAGCAGTTTCCTTTCACGGACGACCCATCGTTCAGAGAGTTTTTTGGGGATCGTCTTCCGCAACAGCCACAGCAGCGTGTTCAGGGTCTTGGCTCCGGCGTAATAGTCAATTCGCAGGGCTACATCTTAACGAACCACCACGTGGTTGATGGTGCCGTGGATATCAAGGTCGAATTAACGGACAACCGCACCTTTACAGCCAAACTCGTGGGTTCGGATCCTCCGAGCGATCTCGCGGTTCTCAAGATTGAGGCCACCAACCTGCCAACCGCCACGCTAGGCGATTCCGACAAAGTTCGCGTCGGAGACGTAGTCCTGGCGATTGGTAATCCGTTAGGAATTGGCCAGACCGTCACATCTGGAATTATCAGTGCAAAGGGTCGAGCGACTGGACTCAGTGATGGCAGCTTCGAAGATTTTCTTCAGACCGATGCGGCTATCAACCGAGGTAACTCGGGAGGGGCTTTGATCAACGCCACTGGTGAACTTGTCGGCATCAACTCGCAGATTCTTTCGCCCTCAGGGGGCAACATCGGTATCGGCTTTGCGATTCCATCGAACATGGCGCGCGCCGTAATGGATCAGTTGCTCAAGACAGGAAAGGTTCATCGAGGAATGCTGGGCGTGACGATCCAGTCAGTTGATGCTGATCTCGCAAGCAGCCTCAATCTACCGGCTGCACGTGGTGCGATCGTAACCTCGGTTGCCTCCGGCAGCCCGGCCGAAAGTGCGGGTCTGAAGCGTGGTGACGTGATCACGAGCGTCAACAGTCAATCTATTAGCGACAGAAATACTTTGCGCAATGCCGTCGCTAGTCTGGCTCCTGGGACCAATGTCCAAGTTAAGGCTGTACGCGATGGTCGCGAGGCTTCCTTCCAGGTAGCCCTCGCCGAACTGCCCGACAATCGGCGCGCTACCACAGAAGACACCGACAGCGCTACAGGGACTAACACCGGCCGTTTTGGCATGACGCTTCAGCCGTTAACTGCGGACATGGCGTCGCGCATGGGTTTATCGGCAAACGAACAAGGACTCGTTGTCACCAGACTCGATCCGGATGGTGCCGCCGCTGATGCCGGACTTCGTCAGGGCGACCTGATTCAGGAAGTCAATCGGAAGCCGGTTCGGAACCTCACTGAATTCACAGCTGCGGTTCAGCAGTCGGGTTCGCGACCAGCGTTGCTACTCGTCAAGCGAGGTGAAGGATCGGTTTATATACCGCTGCGTGCTGGTTCCTAAGCGACCGGCAAGCAGCAATGGATTGAGAGCAGGACATCAACCAGGACCGGTTGATGATCCTGCTTCAGTTTTTGGGCTTCGCTCAAAAAAGAACTTGACGCAACCTTCTCAGGCGGCTACGTTCCACGCAGCAACTAACATCGGCAATTAAGAATCCATTACATGCTAGAAGCAGACGGACACCGAGAATTCGATCGGCGACCTTGGGGGACATATACCGTACTCGATGAAGGCGACCTGTTTAAGGTCAAGCGCATTGAGGTACTCCCCGGCAAGAGACTGAGCTACCAGCAACACGCGAGACGTGCCGAACACTGGTTTGTCGTTGAGGGAACCGCACTCGTCACTCTGGATGGTCGCGAAGTCGAATTAAAAACGGGTGCGGCGATCGATATTCCTGTCGGCTCAGCACACCGAATCGAGAATCCTGGTGATGGCCCATTGATCTTCATTGAAGTACAGCGTGGAGATTATCTCGGTGAAGACGACATCGTAAGGCTCGAAGATGATTTTGGTCGCACTCAAACGTGATGCAGTTTCATAACCTTCGTTGACTAACCCGCCGAAGAACTTTTCGGTCCTTTCTGACGTAGCTTTTCGTGAATCGTAAATAGTGAATAGTGAATCGAACGCGTCGATTCTCTATTCACTATTCACTAAACAACAGTCCGAGAACGGACGCTACTGAATGCCAGATTCCGCGAACGAGTTGTATGCCACCGACAAAGCTGACGTTGGAGTCGCGGTGTTGCAGACTGACCGTCACCATACTGATAGTCTGTGGTCCTCCATCAAAGAAGCAATCCGCGGTTCACATCATCGCGATTACACCCAGGGCTCTATTGGAAAAGCAATACTCCTGCTCGCTGTTCCATTGGTCCTGGAGATGCTCATGGAGAGCGTGTTTGCTGTTGTCGATATCTTTTGGGTTGCACATCTCGGCACCGATGCTGCCGCCACCGTGGGCTTAACCGAATCGCTTCTCACGCTTATTTATGCTCTCGCAATTGGTCTAAGCATCGGAGCTACGGCAACCGTCGCGCGTCGTATTGGTGAAAAGAATCCGGACGGTGCTGCCCGCGCGGCGATGCAGTCGATCTTCATCGCACTGTTAGTCTCCTTCGCAATCGCCGCGGTCGGAGCTCCACTGGCGCCAAAACTCTTAAAGGTGATGGGAGGTTCTCCCTGGGTAATCGAGCACGGTTCTTCTTTCACGCGAGTGATGATGGCGGGCAACGTCACGGTGGTGATGCTGTTCATGGTCAACGCTATCTTTCGCGGTTCAGGTGACGCAGCAATCGCGATGCGTACTTTATGGGTCGCGAATTGGATCAACATCGTACTTGGACCATGCTTAATCTTCGGGATTGGACCATTTCCGAAACTAGGAATAGTTGGTGCGGCGATCGCAACGAACATTGGTCGTGGTACGGGTGCATTGTTCGCGCTCAGCAAACTGATCCGGCCGGGCGGAAGATTCGAAATCACCCGCAAGCACTTGAAGGTAGAACCAGCCGTCATGTGGCGCCTGGTCCGACTCTCATCCACTGGAACGTTTCAAGTGTTTATTGGAATGGCCAGTTGGATAGGGCTAGTAAGAATCATTTCAAGTTTTGGCAGTAACGCGGTCGCGGGTTACACGTTCGGCATTCGCGTGATCCTGTTTGCGTTATTGCCCTCCTGGGGGATGGCGAATGCGGCAGCGACCATGGTTGGGCAAGCCTTGGGAGCGCGCAATCCCGCAAGGGCTGAACGCGCGGTTTGGCAGGCTGGCTTCTACAACATGTTCTTTCTTGGAATCGTTGGGCTGCTGTTCATTTTCTTCGCGCCGCAAATTATCTGGTTCTACACAGATGTTCCCGAGGTCGCTGTGTATGGAGTAGCGTGCCTGCGGACCGTCGCGTATGGATTTCTGTTCTATGCGTACGGCATGGTATTGGGACAATCGTTTAATGGCGCAGGTGACACGTGGACTCCAACGATCATCAACCTGTTTGTCTTTTGGCTTTGGGAAATTCCGCTAGCGTACCTACTCGGTGTGTTTTTCAAACTCGGTCCGCAGGGCGTCTTCTATTCAATGACAATAGCGTTTTCGACCCTTGCCGTGGTCAGTGGCCTGGTGTTTCGTCGAGGCAAATGGAAGACGCGCGTCGTGTAGCCCAATCGACAATCGGGCAACTGGCACTCGCCAATGACTGCACTCCGAACACTTCTGTCGTACTTCGTTACGCGATTTCGCACACAAGCCGACGTTTTGAACCGCTGAGTCGAAGGAATCACAATTAGTCTTGGCGGCATCGTGGTTGCCTTGCATTCCCGTTATAGCGACGTGTGCAAGACATAGGTTCTCAAGATCAAAGGGAGGGTCGAATGAAATCTAACAGACACGATGAACACTCGACGGCTGGGCAGCCAAATGAGCAAACTGGCGAAGACGCATTAAAGACAGAAGAACGTTCTCTCGATATCGGCGAATCAGGACAATTCGCACCTGGAGGTTATTACAACCAACAAGGTGCCATTGCTCCGGATCGTCATACTTTGGACGATGAAGATATCGTTCCGCCCGGGCGACGGTAATCGCAAGGGGGGACGTCATGGCAAAGAAACTTGAGGGGAAGAAGGTAGCGATTCTGGTTGCTGATGGGTTTGAGCAAGTGGAATTAGCAGAACCAAAGAAGGCTTTGGAAGAAGCGGGTGCGACCACGCAAATCGTTTCACCCGCAGAGACAGAAGTTCAGGGATGGAATCACGACGAGAAAGGGGACAAGTTTCCTGTCGAGATGCCGCTCAGTCGCGCTCGATCAGACGATTACGACGCGCTGTTGTTGCCAGGAGGAGTAAGAAATCCGGATCAACTACGCACGATGACACGAGCGATTGAGTTCATCGATGGATTCTTCGCAGCGGGCAAACCAGTGGCGGCAATTTGTCATGCACCCTGGACGTTGATCGATGCAGACGTACTTAGGGGAAAGACAGTCACGTCCTGGCCATCACTTAAAACTGATCTGATGAACGCAGGCGCAAACTGGGTTGATCGAGAGGTAGTGGTTGAGCAAGGATTAATCACTAGTCGGAAGCCTGACGATATTCCAGCTTTCAATCAGAAGATGATTGTAGAATTTGGCAATGGACGATCGCGTCGGCAAGTCGCGGCGTAGTACGTTCACCGAATCATTTGAAGGCCGCCTCCTTGCAGGCGGCCTTTTTTTGTAACGCAAGGCCCGACAACTTCTCCCAGTATCTTGCAAAGCCAAGCAGCAGCGTGAAAAACAATAGTATTGCGTCTGCTCCTGCTCCGGTCTTTTTGAACCAATAAACCAATTCTCGCCCATCGATTCTGTGCTAAAAGTAACAGCACGCCTAGTTCGATTAACTTCCAAGCAGATCAACTCATGAAGAAGCAGACTGGAAAGGTGTCCAGACGCAGGCTCCTCGCACAACTCTCCGCATATTCAGTTGCTGGCATCGCGTTTGATTCCAGACCGTCGCGGGCTTCTCACCTCTCGCCGGGTCAGAAGGATTTCGGCGCGCGCGTTTATAACATCGCTGACTTTGGCGCTGTGGGCGATGGAACCACTCTCAATACCGACGCGGTACAACTAGCGATTGACACATGCACGAAGGAGAACGGCGGAACAGTTTTGGTGCCGGCTGGAGATTTCGTAATTGGCACGATCGAACTCAAGAGTAACGTTACGCTGCGAATTGCCGCGAAGGGCCGATTGCTTGGTAGTGCAAAAATCGAGCACTACAAAGCAGGTAACAATGTTCCACCGGACAACGGCAACATCGTAATGATTTCGGCAGCGAACGCTGAGAACATTCGTATCGAAGGGCCGGGCACAATCGACGGCAATGGCGCAAAGTTTTTCACTGGTCGTGGCGACATGACTGGTCCAGGTCAGAACTCCGCCGAGGGTTATTCTCAGCGCCCACATCTTTTGATTTTCTACCGCTGCACGAACCTTGGGATTCGCGACGTGTTTTTGACGGCGAGCGCTTATCACTGCACTCGCATTCTTCAGTGTAACCGTGTGAATCTCGATGCGGTTCGCATCCATAATCGCGTTAACCTCAACAACGACGGCTTTCATATCAACAGCTCGCAATACGTTCACATCGTTAACTGCGACGTCACTTGCCAGGACGACGCGTGTGCTTTGTTTGGTAGTAACAAGTTCGTCACTGTCACGAACTGCACGTTCAGTACCCGGTGGTCAGTCTTTCGTTTTGGCGGAGGCGAGGCTGAAAACATCACCATTTCGAACTGCGTGATATATGACACTTACGGCTGTCCAATAAAAGCGCGATTCGGTGGGCGATCGCGATTTGAAAACATCAGCTTTTCGAATCTGGTGATGAGGAATGTTACCGGTCCGATCTCGATTGGACTTGATTCCTCTCGACGCAACCCAACGCCGAACACACAACCGCCAGAAAAAGGAGTGGTGCGGAACATTAGGTTCAATGGCATTCGTGCAATCGTGGTTGCCGAAGGTAAGCAACACGCGGATCTGCCGTGGCCGCAAAAGTTTCGTCCCGGCGAAACACGACAGTGCATTGTTTTGAATGGTGTGGGTGAAGACTATCTGGAAGACATCAGTTTTCAGGACGTACATGTGACTTACGAGGGCGGAGGAACTGTTGAAGACGCTGCGCGCGCAGTGCCAAAGATGGCGGGCGAGTATTTTGAAATCGGGACGCCTCCCGCTTATGGAATCTATGCGCGCAATGTTCGTGGCCTTTCGTTGAACAACATCCGGTTCGAAGTTAGCTCTCCAGACTTACGGCCCGCACTGGTTTTCGAAAATGTAAGTGATGCGATGATTCAGGCCCTGGCCGCTCAAGCCGACACGAAGGCAGAGGCGGTGTGTCGGATCACCGGCGGCCGCGACATTTTGTTATCGGGATCACGAGTGCTGACAGCAGCTGCTGCATTTGTGAAAGTGATCGGTCCAGACAATGAACGAATCACCATCGATGGTGGTGATATCTCGAAGGCAACCAAGCCCGTGGTGTTTACTGGCGGTGCTAGTCCGAACGCAGTAAAGGTGAGGACCTAATATTGAGACAGGATTTCAGGATAACCGGAGTTCTAAAAATCGGAAGTTAGGTTTAATGGCGCAGTCAGGAAGGACAAGCGGTCATTACGATCAACTCACTCGAACCGCGCAGTCAGGAAGGGGGCAAGCGGGTGGGTTCAAGATCTTCAGCGACCAACTAGCGCGCCCCCGCTAGAACTCACATTAATTTAGCGCTTGAAAGAAAGAGAGCGTGGGACGAACTCATCTCGCCTTCGGGAGTTAATCGTATGACCGCTGCCCCGCTTCCTGACTGCGCCATTCAGAGTTGTTCGACACTTCCTACGTGCAATTCTTATAACGCTGAATCTTTGAATCGGAGGATCTGAATGTCGATAATCACGTCGCGTCGTTTACGGGTAACACTGCTCTCACTCACCGCCCTGAGCAGCATTGCTATCTACATAGTTTCAGCGCATCAAGCAGATGACCGACTCACGGGTAACTGGGCAGCTCGTAACGTCGGTACAACTGACGGCGTAACTCGCTCAACCTATTTCAATCTCAAATATGAAAACGGGAAGATCACCGGGACGATTCGCGCTACACAGTTTTTCTACACAATCAAAGAGAGCACTGGTGGACCCGATGGCTTCACAATCATTGCTTCTATGATGGACGGTCACAGCGAGCGCCGCGTTCAATACGAAGGAAAACTTGTCGGCGATGAATTGCGCGTCATCCGACGGAATCGTCCCGATCAACCCGTTACAGAGTTCGTTGCGAAACGTGCTCCAGCCGGCGAAGGCGCGTTGCCTGCACGCATTGAGCCACCGGCACGACATAAAGTTGCCTACAACGGACTGGCAAAGTCGCCGCCAATGGGTTGGAACAGTTGGAACAAGTTTGCGGGCCGCGTTGATGACGCAGCCGTGCGAGGAATCGCCGATGCAATGGCCAGCAATGGGATGCGCGAGGCGGGTTATATCTATGTCAACATCGACGACACGTGGGAAGCAGGTCGGAACGCCCAGGGTGAAATTCAAACCAACAAGAAGTTCCCTGACATGAAGGCGCTCGCCGATTACGTGCACAAGAAAGGGTTGAAGCTCGGCATCTATTCATCGCCCGGTCCAAACACTTGTGCTGGATACGAAGGTACGTACGGGCATGAAGAACAGGATGCGATGACGTTCGCGAAGTGGGGAATCGACTATTTGAAGTACGACTGGTGCGGCGCGCGCACGTTGTACACAGATGAAGAGATGCCGGCGATCTATCAGAAGATGGGTGACGCGCTGCTGAAGACGGGACGACCTATCGTCTATAGCCTTTGTCAATATGGACGATTGGATGTTTGGAAATGGGGCCCAGAAGTTGGCGGCAATCTTTGGAGGACGACAGGCGACATTCGCGATACGTGGGACTCGATGACGAGCATCGGTTTTCGACAGAACGATCTTGCGCAGTACGCGATGCCTGGGCATTGGAACGATCCGGACATGCTGGAAATCGGCAACGGCGGCATGACCGATACTGAGTACAAAACGCACATGAGTCTCTGGGCCATGCTCGCTGCGCCACTGCTTGCGGGAAATGATCTGCGGCAGATGAAACCGGAAACACTTGCGATTCTCACAAACCGTGAGGTGATTGCGATTGATCAAGACAAACTCGGAAAGCAGGGAAGTCGTTTTTGGCAGTCCGGTGAGCAAGAGATCTGGACGCGCGAGCTTTCAGGCGGCGCAAAGGCGGTGGCCTTGTTCAACCGCGGGAAAGATGAAGCCAAGATGAGTTTGAAATGGGCAGATATCGGCACGTCAGAGAAGTGGAAGGTGCGAGACCTTTGGTCGCATCAGGACGTTGATGTGAAAGGCGCTGAATATTCGGTGACGGTTCCTGGGCATGGGGTTGTGATTCTGCGTGTGTCGAAGAAATGAAAGATACCACCGACTTTCAGTCGGTGGTGTCTGAAAACGAAAAATGAGGATTGTCGAATGGCAAATGGAAAATGATCAGATCTTCAGTGCGATGTCGCCGGTGCGCACGGTTCCACTCTGCACAACACGCGCATGAACGCCGCGCATGCAGAGTTCTCTTCCCACCTCTGAGTTCACAAACTTCATTGCATCCGCGCCAAAGCGGGCAACGAACTTCATACAACCCAGGTGTGGCGGCTCGGTTACTTCGATGATTGCTGAACCGATCGAAAGACGTGTACCCGCCGGCAGGTTGGCTTTGCCCAGATCCATCTCGATGAACAACTGATCACCGGCGAGCGGCCAACGCTCTTTCGCCTGGGCGACGAGATCTACCACGCGCGAGTTCATAATGGTGACCTGCATTTCCGGATGTGGTCCACCGTCCGCTGTTTTCGAACTGCCGCGATACATCCAACTGTCGCCAACAAGACCATCCTTCACATCGAAATGGGCCTCATCGACCACTTCTCGTGCATCGACTTGAGGGCGTCGGACAATCATTTCCACAACGCCGTTGTCTTTAGGGGATTCACGGATGTGGTCCAGCGCCCCTTCGAGTTGAGTCATTGTTAGGTGATTAAGGGTAGTAATCATGGGAGTAATATAACCAAATTGGGTGAATCGTGAATAGTCAATCTTGAATCGTGAATGCCAGCACACTATCGCAGTCAACCGTCTTACAGTGTAATCTGTTAATCGAAAATTTCTTCTCTCTACTCTGTGTCTCTGTGGTGAAGATTTAGCGAACACACCACAGAGGCGCAGAGAACAAAGAGGGTGCACAGAGAAGGAGTACGTCGAGGATTGAGCGAAGGCGAGAACATTATGAGTGAAAATGTAGAACCACGGACAATAACGCCACAGCCAAACAGGCCACGTCCTTTAATGCAACGTCTCATGATTTATGCGGGAGTGCTGCTGATAGTCTTTCTGCTCGGCCTGGTTCCGATGTGGCTGAAGGCTCGCGCTGCAAACAATAGTCTCGCTGAGACTGAGCATCAATTAACACTCGCAAAGATGCAGAATAGTATTGGCTCAGCAGTAATTGACTCGCGGAAAGGTGATTATGAACCGGCGCGGCAGGCCGCCAGTCAGTTCTTCACATCGTTACGATCTGAACTTGATAAGGCGGATGGTTCAAATTTTACCGAGCCGCAACGACAGGGCATCCAGCCGTTGTTGGCCGGCCGTGATGAAGTGATCACCTTGCTTGCCCGCAGTGATCCTGCGTCCGCCGATCGACTCACCGACTTGTATCTGGCGTATCGTAAGGTCGTGAATGGTTGAGGTCTAAAGCCTGGGTGACAAGTGATGAGTGAGAAGAGCGAAGAGCACTCTTCACTTATCACTTATCACTTTTCGGGCAAGCCCATACGCTTCAGTAAGTCTTTAAACCTCGGATCTGAGCGTAGACCGTCCCACACCCGAGCTGTCTGAATCCCGCGCAAGAGAGGTGTGTGTTCAGCGTACGCCTTTTCAAGCCACTCCATCGCTTGATCCTTATCACCCAGTATGGCGTAGGTATTTGCTAGACCTATTGGTGAGACTTTCTGCTCTTTCACTCTCTCCTTCATCATATCGACAATTTTGAGCGCCTCGTCGCGATTGCCTGTCGCAGCGTACATACGCGCCCGCATGACGTACCCGGGGTTGCCCGTTTTTTCAACCTCCTGGAGTGCCTCGTTCCACATCCCTCTGTCGGCATAGCAGCCGCTAAGCAAGAGATGGGGCCGTGGCCAATCGGGCGCAAGCTCGATTGTTTTCTTAAGTTGCTCGATACCCTCGTCGGGCTTTCCGAGTACGCTACAGATATATGTTCCTAAATCAGCATTGATCGGAAGTGAGGCTGGATCTAGCTCGAGCGCGCGGTGCAGTTGTTCGAACCCTTCCTCGTTGCGTCCGGATGCGATCAAAAAGACCCCGTAGCGATGATGAGCTGTCGGATAATCAGGATTCAGTTCGAGCGCACGTTTGTATTCGCGTTCGGCTCCAGCGAGATCCCACTCAAGCCACTCTAATCCCTGGCCGAGGGAAGTGTGTGTTTCGGCGAGGTCAGGTCCCAACTCAACCGCACGTCTTGCCGTCGGCGGCCATTTCGTCCTGATTTCTTCGAGCGGCATTGGGAGACGACTGCTTCGTCCAAACGGTCCGCCTAGAGACATCGTGACGTAAGAATCGGCAAGACCCGACCAGGCAAGGGCGAAGTTCGGATCCAATTCGATCGCGCGCTGGAAGTTCTCGATTCCTTTCCACAGGTCGTCAAGTACTCTTTTATTCCAGTGATAGCGACCTCTCAGATAGAGTTGATAGGCCTCCGCATTTTCTGTGTAGCGGTTTGTTGCGCGCTTCTCTTCTTCTCCACTTAGACGCAGCCGCAGTTTCGCCAAAATTTCCCGCGAGATTTCATTCTGCACGGCAACGAGATCTGAAAGCTTGCGGTCGTAGCGCCCGCCCCACAGTCGGTTGTTGTCGCTTACATTGATCATCTCGACACTCACAACCAACCCATCGCCACGCTGCATGACCCTTCCAGTCACAACTGCTTCGACGCCAAGCTCGCGACCGACTGTCTGCGCATCTATGTCGTGTCCTTTGTATCGCAACACAGAGTTCAGCGACTTCACACTTAGGTTGGGGAGTTGAGAGAGACTATCGATCAGACTCTCCGTGATGCCCTCGGAGAGATATTCGGAATTTGGATCGCCGGTACCGTTCACCATCGGCAACACCGCGAGCGAATGGATCTGACGAGGAGCGCGCGAGTTGTAAATGTAAATGGCCAGGGCGGCGATGATTATTGCTGCCAGGCCAAACAAGACAGCTCGTTTGTGACGTTTAACTTCACCCACGATGTATTCAGCGCTCGAAGTCGCGTGTGGTGTCTCAATTTGTTTGGGTAACTCTGCGACGGTGGTGTGCTTCTGATTTGCCGTTACGCTCGGGTCAACAGGATCCTGAGAAGCGATCGTACTCTCCATCTCTGCTCGCAAATCCAACTTACGTTTCAATCTCTGGAGATCGATGAGCAAGTCTTTGACGGTTTGATATCGATCATCGCGATCCTTCACGAGCGACTTCGTAACTATGCGTTCCAGTTCCTCCGGTACATCGCTGGCGTAACGGGTCATTGGCGGAGGCTGCTTCTGTAGAATCAACGACAGCACATCTGACGGCGTCTGGCCCTCGAACGGGACATGACCAGTCACCATCTCGTAAACAACTGCGCCTAAACTCCAGATATCGGTGCGCGCGTCGACGTCCACGCCTCTCGCTTGTTCGGGAGACATGTAGTTCGCCGTGCCCATCACTACGCCGGGTTCTGTGTTGACGAGAACTTTCGTCGCCGCTTCAGTATCAACTGGGATCGAATTGCTCTGTGTGAGTTTCGCGAGACCAAAGTCGAGCACCTTAACGATTCGGTCGCGGCGAATCATTACATTTTCAGGTTTGATATCGCGGTGAATAATGCCCGCAGCGTGGGCCGCTGCAAGTGCGGAAGCGATGTCGGTGGCGATCTGAAGAACGGTGCCAAGTTCCAATTGCTCTCTGTTAAGACGATTCCGCAGAGTCTCGCCGTCGATGAACTCTGTGGCGATGAAGTGGCGAGAATCAACCTGCCCGATTTCGTGAATCGTGAGAATGTTCGGATGGTTCAGATTCGAGGCAGTACGAGCCTCCTGTTGTAAGCGATTAATTCGTTGTTTGTCTTTCGCGAGATCTTCCGGTAAGAGCTTCAGTGCAACTTGCCGGCCGAGCCTCGTATCTTCGGCCGAATAGACTTCTCCCATTCCACCTGAGCCAACTAGCGACAGAACCTTGTAATGAGAAATGAGTTGGCCGACTAATGATGCGCCATCTGGGTTTGATGCGAGTCGTGCCGCGACATTCACTGCGGGTTCTTCTATGAAGCGAATTGCTTGCTGATGTGAGTTGAGCATCGCTTCGACTTCGCGGCGCAACTCTTCATCGCCGTTGCATCGTTCACTCACGAATGCCTCACGTTCACCAGTTGGCTGTTCTAATGCCGCCTCAAAGATATTCGTGATTTGTTGCCAGCGTTCAGGAGTCATTGTTAGTGATAAGTGATGGGTGATAAGTGATGAGTGATAAGCGATAAGAGCTGACGGCTAAGAGCCAAGGGCTAAGAGTACTCATCACCTATCACTTATCACCGTTTTATGCAGCCATGCTTTCGCAATTGTCCAATCACGTTCAACTGTGGTTGTTGACACCTTCAGCACTTCGGCCGTTTCCTCAATCGACAGCCCACCAAAGAATCGCAACTCAACAACACGGCTGCGACGTGGATCGATCTCAGCCAGGCTCGTGAGCGCTTCATCAAGTGCGACTAAGTCCGGACTGCGTTGATTCGAGACTTCAGCCGCATCACTCAAAGTCACCTGAATGGCCCCACCCCCACGCTTTTGATACCGACGGCGACGTGCGTAGTCAACAAGGATACGTCGCATCAGTTCTGACGCGATCGCCAGGAAGTGAGCCCGGTTCTGCCACCGCACGTGCTTCTGATCAACGAGCCTCACATAAGCTTCATTGATCAAGGCCGTCGTTTGTAACGTGTGGCCCTTACGCTCGCCGCGCATGTAATTGCGGGCGATGCGCCGCAGCTCCGAATGCACCAGCGGGACGAGGTCGTCCAGTGCGGCACGGTCACCTTCGCTCCAGGCAACCAGCAACTGAGTGATGCTCTTTTGCGTTGCGGCCGTCATTCAACTTTTCCCGGCGCTTTCTCGCCCATTCTTGTACCAAAGATTTGTCGGAGGTGGATGGGGAGTTTCGTCATGGGTTCTCGCGTAAACAAGTGAAGGCGCCAAACGGCTAGAGATTGCCGCTGAAAACGCAACGAGGAGACGAGATTCTAGTCCGGCAGCATCCGTAAGCGCAAAAAGTTTGTTCGCACGCGTCCGGAAAAGAGCGGAGGTTCACCCTGCGAACGCGAACGGAGGAAACACTCATGAAGCGGACCATATTAACGTTGTTTGGAGCTTTGGTAGTTCTTCTGATCATAAACGGATCGACCGTCGTGCATGCGCAAGCCGGTGACCCAATTCGGATAGAAAAAGAGATAAACTCAAAACGTTAGTTGTAAGTGTAATCCTCGCCTGCTTCTGCAATGCACAAACTTCTGCTCAAGCGCCACCAAAAGCTGCAGATCTGATTGCGTTGAAGGCTCAGGATTTCAAACTGGGCAGTCCGCGTCCGGAGAGCCCCGCACCTCGACAGACTCCGCCACCGCGCAATGAAGGTTGGTGGCAAGCTTTCGAAGGTGGATGGGTCTACTGGACTCCAGCGCATGGCGCGCATGTAGTACGCGGGAACTAGTTGCGAAGCTTCCGCATCAATGAGCAGGTCCTTTATGTTCTGCCGCAATCACAATGATGTACGCCGTGCGCGCACCGCCTGAATAACCGGAATACACAAATGGTAGTGAAGGATTCGTCCTGCGCGCATCGGTGCTCAAACCAATGTCGGCGTTTGTAACACCCGGCGCATAAAGCATGTAGTGAGGCGGAAATAATGTCTTGCTGATTTCTTTAGTCGCAGGATCGTATTGCACATCGCCTCTGAGCATGTACGCAATCCCAGACTTTCGCGGACTGACAAAGCGTCGGTCGTTAAAGCCCGCGTCGATGTCCGCCGCGATTTCCTTGGCAGTCTTTGCCATGGCCATAAGTTCGCCAACACGAAGCATGACCGGAAGAATCGTGGCGCTGCCCTCAGGATCCCAACACGTGGGCTTTAGATCATTATCCCCTGCCTGGTTACCATCTCGGTTGACCATGCACGTAAACCCATTCTTGCCGCTGCGAATTTTTTCATAGCCTTTCGCTCCGAAAACATAAACAGTTGCGTCCGAACGAAGATGTTCTGGACCAGCGCTTAAAGCAAGTTCGACCTCCTGTTCTCGAGGCAGAAGAATGGGAGAACTTGATTCGGGGTTTCCCTGGCGGGGCTGAGCCGCAATTTCTAAGCTGGCCAGTGAAACAAAGAGGATCAAGTTTACAAACTTAAGAACTTTCATTCGCTCTCCTTTGCCGTGCGTTATCGTGGTCAACGAGTGTGAGTCTACGTTAGCCGATTACGAAGCCTGTGCTGAAAGATTTTGAGGCTCCGATGCATAAATATTAGCGTGATTGGGCCAACCGCGATCTACAACTCGAGACTTTGCCTTGATTTACGGCCTCATGCGTTAAATCTACGATGAGAGAACTCAAAAACCAATGAAACAGACCACCCGACTGTTTGACCTCAGTTTTTCTCTTGAACCCGCTGTTCTCCGATTAATCGTTTTGGCGATCGTGTTTGCTACGACAATTCCTACTGCTGTCCAATGTCAGGCCAGCACCACATCAAGTCAGAACACGCAGCAATTCGAACCGGCGTCCGGAATTCGAGGAAACGCGAATGAATGGGGAATTTGGGGCGGAATCTCATTCCACTCTCCGACTCTTATCGGCAAAACTCCAGATGCGCGGTTTGTGAATATCGCGTTGCGTTATGGACGCGTTCTCG
The DNA here is from genome assembly GCA_046765655.1 of Acidobacteriota bacterium. Lineage (GTDB taxonomy): Bacteria > Acidobacteriota > Blastocatellia > Pyrinomonadales > Pyrinomonadaceae > PSRF01. The sequence goes on along the minus strand of JBKPMX010000085.1, from coordinate 41,473 downwards.
CTTCTAACGAGTCGGTGGCGTTCCAGTGGACCATCGATGCCGTGCCCCTGTCGATCCTCTCTGTCAAGCGCTTCAGCTTTACTCAGATTTCGCCGGGGACTTTCAGGCTAACGAGCACTCGAGACCAGGCGTACGGCGCGGGACTATCACCAATCGGCTTCAAGTTTAATTTTAGGCCGCAGAGGAAGGTGCAACCGTTTGCGCATACCACTGGTGGCTTTCTGTTTTTCAATGAGGACGTTCCAGTCCCGGGCGCCGCACGATTCAATTTCACTTTTGATTTCAGCGGAGGAGTTCAAGTCGTCAACAGCTCGCGACGATCCTTCTTTGTTGGCTACAAATACCAGCACATCAGCAATGGTTACCATTCACCCATAAACCCTGGCGTTGATCTACAGATGATCTACGGAGGGTTTTCTATTTTTAGATGACTGTTCGCTTCTTGTTTTTGTAAGAACGTTTCCCGCAAAGACGCAAAGGGGCAAAGAGACAAAGAGAATAACTTCGGGCGTTATCTTGGGTCCTTTGCGCCTTTGCGGGAAATGTTTGTTGCGGCTCTGCTGCGCTGTATCTCTGTGGTGAAAAAGATGCAGCGAACACACACCACGGAGATACAGAGAACACAGAGGTTGCACAGAAGCCGCGCGCCCACCCGCTAGGTAGTATTGACTTCGTTACACTTCTCGTACCAACTTCGCGCATCGACTAGAGTAGACTTCACAAAACTATCCTTCGCCCGCATGTAGCTGATGTTGTCAAAGCGGTGATCGATGGCGGCTCGGCGTTTCAGTCCTGCATACGCTATCGCGACTTCACGATTTACACGCAGGTAATCACGGAACGCGAGCTTGTCGAAGATCTCCGGGTGTCCTTCGGCACAAACGTGCGCGTGATGCGAGCGAACGCCGTTGGTGTCTTTAGTGAAATAGAATCGTCCCGGCGTACCTGGAATTTCCGCGTCTAAACACTCGCCGCGGACACGATACCCAAGTTGTTCCATCGCAGGACTGAATCTATCGATATCACTCGTGTCGTCGAGAACAGCAAGGATGTCGATGATAGGTTTGGCTGCCAGGTTTGGAACTGAAGTGCTCCCGACGTGATGGATGTGAAGCAGTCTCTGACCGAAGACATCCTGGAGGCGAGTGGCCTCCTCTTCGAACAGTTTGATCCAATTCGGATCATAATCGACTACTTCAATTAAACGTCCCATTCCAATAACAATAATGTTCGACCTATCGGTATTCAGTACCGTTCGCGGTAGCGAATGGCCAAGACTCAACGTTGATCCTTTGTAACCGGGTTCGTGTCTGAATCTTGAGCCATTCGCTACCGCGAACGGTACTGAATACCGGATTTAGTGTTCGACTTTCTTCGCGGCATAGATTTCCGTGTAAAGAAACTGAATCTTCCCGTTCTTGCCGGGAACGAAAACGAGCTCGTTCTCATTTTGAGCACCAAACGTAAACTTCCTATCGCCACTCTTCGTCATCACGTGTTCACTTCCGTCAACCTTCAAAAATAGCTTGCCGTCTTTTGCCGAAACCCCCCAGGTTTGCGGCGCATGCGAATAGACACCGACATAGTCTTTCATCTCCGCTTCGGTGAGTGGCGCGACTGGTTCGGGCTTTGGAGACTCTTCTTTTATCCCGAGCCCCAGCTCCGTCGCCTTACTCAAACTCTTCCTCATCGTCTCACCGCTCTTATTCGTTAACACGATCACTGCAAACTTTCGCGAAGGCACCATCTGGATCATCGAGCCGTATCCGCGACTAAAGCCTCCGTGTCCAACAAACTCAAGATCGTGGTACTTGAATATCGTCAAACCGTAGCCGTAGTACGAATCGTTCTCGCCTGGCACGCGCACGTGATGTTGGACCATCTGTTTGATGACGTTGGATGAAAACACTTGCGCGCCGTCGACTCGTCCATCGTTGAGCAAGGCGATGACCCAGCGCGAAAGATCTTTAGCATTCGAAAAGATCGAGCCCGCGGGCCACATCGCCACGTTATTGAACATGGGACGAAGAATCATCGGCTTCCCAGCTTCGACCGCGTGTCCGGTCGCGAATGGGAAGGTGATTGCCTGGAATGGCCGCAAGGTGGTGCGCTCCATTGCGATCGGCTTGAACACGAGATCGACCATCGCATCCGCGTAAGGTTTGCCGTGCAACTCTTCGACGATGAAGCCGGAAAGCCAAAAGCCAGCGCTTGAGTATGAATAGATCTCACCCTCGTCAGCGAAGAAGACATCGTCTTTCCACGACTTAACCATATTTCCCAGGGCCGGGTCATCGTTTGAAGTTACGGTTGCAGCAAAATCACGAAAGCCGGCGGAGTTGCTCAACAAGTGATGGGCCGTGACCTTTGCAATGCGTGGGCTTAAACCCTTAATGCGATTCCCAATGGGCTCGTTGAGATTGATCTTGTTTTGCTCAGCCAGTGTGGCGAGCGCGGCTGCAGTAAACATTTTCGTGGTTGAGCCAAGACGGAAGAGCATCTGCGTTTCCATCGGCGCGCCTGTTTCTACATTCGCAACTCCAAATGCCTTTTGATAAATCACCTGATCTCCGCTTACGACAGTAATCACTGCGCCGGGAGTATTCTTCTCCTTGAGTTCTTCTGGAACCAGTTTGTCGAGTTCACTGAAATCGATCGCAGCCGATCGAATGGTTGTTACTGCTAACAACTGAGCATTGACCGCAATTAACAGCAACAATATGAAGACGCAGCAATATCTGACTCGCGCGGTAAGTTTCACTGACTGGGATCTCCTGATGACCAGAATGGACTTCGAATGATTGTACGTGGATTTACGGTCGAAGGTTACGGGTTAAGCCGTCGAATTTTCGAATGACGGAACCCCTCTGCGAAACCTCTGCGTACTCGGCGTCTCGACGGTTTCATAGGCCGTTCCAGAGCGTCACCAACAGGATAATGTTGGTTCCTCCTAGTGTTGTTGACGCGAATGGATCGGGCAAGTAACCGCCGAGACGCCGAGTACGCAGAGGTTGCGCAGAGACACCGCAGGTTCATTGCGAACTCGCGGTGATGTCCGCGACGCTGATCCGTTCCAACAATTCGACTGTCTGAGTGAACAGCGGATGTCCAAGTAATCCAACTTCGGCAGCGGATTCGAGTATCTGACGCATTCGAACCAGATCGACTTCCTCAAGAGCGCGCCGTAACGAAAACGCTAGAGACAGGAAATCTAGTTTCTCTCGAAGTTCCGGCGGCGATGTATTCCAGTTGATTTTCCAGGCATCTCCCTTTCCCTGCGGAAGCTGCGGGGAGTCTGCGGGTACCGATTCGACGTGCGGAGGAATTGAATTGCAAGTGATCAATGTGGCGCAACAGATTCCAGCTGCAAAGGTTGTGTGGTAGACAGTGCCGAGCACGCGTCTCACCTTCTGAATGCGCGTTTCATCGCCCTCTGCTGGTGGTATCCCTGGACCAGGAACAAATCCAAACTCTTTCCAGACGCGCTCTAACACTTCCCAAGCGAAAGATAATGTCGGCGTCCAATCCAGTCTTAGGATTGCCGGTGCCATCAGCACCTCAGCCAACAGGTCGAGATCGTCTTCGTCAAGAGCTTTGACAGCGATCGCTTCTGCAATAGCTAACAGGTGATGTCGATCGATATCGTTGGGAAGAGATACGCGTCCGAAGTCGGTCGCGTAAACAAGGGCGTGCGTAAATGCGTACGCGTCTTCCCACGTGGCCTTTAGAAGATCGACTCCGGTGCAAAGCGGCGAAAGAGAGATAGCCGGATGATTGAGCTCCCCGTCTCCGAAAACCATGTGACGCGTCCAGGCCGCGTCGAGCATTCGGTAGGGAACTCTTTCGTTCGCATCGTGCACTGACGATTGCAGTGCGAGCCGTGCGACACAGTCCAGATTCTCATGCCGCAGGCCCAGGTCGACCAAACAAAAATGCCCAACCGAATACATCGGTGTCCTTGATGGTCGAAAGAGCAGTGACCGATACACATGGGGAGATCGAACAAGCGGTGCGAGGTCGCGTGCTATTCCGAGAATCTCGGCCTCATCTTCTTCACCCGGCAATGCGCGTTTCGCCATGCGCAGCAACATCGCCAGTTCAGCACCTGCTTTGCCGACGAGGTCTAGATACTTATCAGGTTCTTCATCACTAAAGCGCGTCGCAAGAACTTCATCGAGCACCAGGCGCGACATGTGAAGCGCAGAGCGAACGCATTCACGCAAATGATCAAGGCGCCATGGATCGGCGCCTTGATTTTGCTTTCTAGTCATATCGGGACCCGAAGTGATCACTTGGTCGCCAGCGGTCTCACTTCAAAACCCCATCCTTTAAGTTCGGCTGCCACCGAGACGAGGTCGATTTCGTCACGCGGTCCGATCTTGATGTAGTGCTTGTAGCAGATCCGATGTTCTGGATCATCATCTAACGTGGCGCCACTGCCACCACCAGATATCTGCTTAATCTCGGATGCCTTTGAGATCAGTACCTGCAGGTTAATCGCGCCAAGATCGTTCAGTTTGCGCAATACTTCGATAGCTTCGGTGTTACTGCGCTTTGCGGCTGTTGCTTGTGCTTGTGCTTCCATAAGGATGCTCCATGTGCGAGGTGGAGTTAAGAAGGGATGGGGGAATTGAGGGTGAGGACTCTAACGCTCTGCTTCTATGTAGTCAAGAGCGAAGTTCGCGTCTTGGCGACATGGAAAGAGTGAGATTCGAGACCGCACAAAATAAAAGAGGAGGCACACGAACCTCCCCTCTAAAACTTGTGCTTCGCGTGCGCTTGAATTTGGTGGCAGCGCTATCGACAGTGCGTTGGCAGCCTAAACCTGCTCTGTCTGTCGATCCACCGACCGATGTCATTCAGTAAGGGGGTCAGCCTCATGCACGGTTTGTTACCGCTGTCGCTTGAAGACAAAACATCCGCTGTCGACGGCTACCAATTCCCACCCCTCAGAGCCGGGACGATTAAGTTCGCTTTCTTGGTAAGGATTTTGATTCTGGTAAGTTATTTTGTACTCCCACACCCGCCTCGAGGCGTTGCTGGTTTGGAGTTCCGCGTGCGCTGTCCATCCGGCCAGGCATAGGAGCACGCCGATAAGAACCGATAGATAAAGTCTCTCTTTCATAGTACGAACCTCCGCTAAAGAGTTGGTGAGTCGTGCGAACAGAAAAGCGCGCCGCGAACATATTATCATTGCCGGATTCCCGCTAATCAGCAGACAGTCGGTTGACGCTCTCTAACCCATTTGCTATAAAAACCGTTCGCTTTAGTGAACGATTTGTTCGTTATAGCAAATAGATATTCCGCAGTAGCTCAATGGCAGAGCATTCGGCTGTTAACCGAAGGGTTGTAGGTTCGAGTCCTACCTGCGGAGCCACAAATTTGAAGAAGGGGAGGCTGGGCTGCCTCCCCTTTTCCTTTATCGAGGTAACGCATGTTTTGGGTTTATATCCTCGAGAATAGCAAGGGCAAGTTCTATATCGGTCAAACATCAGATCTCGACGAGCGTTTGCGGCACCACAATCGAACAGACGCTTTCGATGGATGCTTCACCCGAAAAAACGCACCTTGGCGGTTGGTATGGTCGGAAGAGCATGATTCGCGACGTTCAGCAATGGCACGCGAAAAACAGATCAAGCAGATGAAATCGGCTGCGTGGATTCGCAAGCAGCTGTTGAGTCAGTAATTCGGCTGTTAATCCCGACGCGTCGGGGTTGTAAGGTTCTCCCGACTCGTCGGGACTACCTGAGGAGCCAAGAATCTTAGTCAAGATGAAAAAAGGCCACTTCGCGGGTGGCCTTTGGTCTTTTATGACGTGATTTGTGACGGAATTAGGATTCGGATCGCGCGGATACCGGAATCATCTAACAACAATCACGGCCCAAAGCGTAGTCGATATTCGATCGAGTTCACGAAGCCATTCACCATCGTGCGGAAGTCGGTTGGATGTGCGTTGAGGTAATTTAACCAGTTGTTGAACCCTCCCGGTTCCGGGGTGCGCCTCAGATAGCCGTAGTACTGCATTGCAACGAATGCACGGTTGTATTCGGCAGCATCTACGTCAGGGTGTTCGATGAATGCACGAACAACCTGAGTCCGCGTCTTACGATTAGTCGTTAGATCAGCTAGTAGACTCTGTCGAGTAACACTGCCTGTAAGGTCATCCAGCCCGGCGTTGCGAAGTAAACGATCGAGAAAGTCGCCGTCGTTCAACTTGGCGAAGCGATCGAGAAAATCCTGGCGCGTTCCCCACGCATTCGCAAAGTTGTCGCGCTTAGTAAATACCTCGTCGGCAGTTTGGCCCGTGACTTTTCTCATGTCAGCGGAAATCTCTACGTAGGTCGGAATCCGGTTAAGTGTCAGACGATAAAACTTAAATACGAAGTATCCTTTTAATTGGAATTCCAGTGAGCGGAAAAACGACGAGGATACCGTGAGGCGATCACAATCAGGATTGTTATTAACATCCGAACAATTGTTGAGTACGCGTAACCAGGCGTCAAAACCATCTTGTTCTGGTTCGCGCGAGAGGAAGTCGAGGTAGTGCTGACGCACGAAGAACGGAGAGCTATCGATTGGGTTTGTGCTACCCGCACTATCGTTATCGGTGATTGTAAGCGTCGCGGTAGATTGACCGCCGATAATTCCTCCCTGGGCACCATTCAGAATTAACTGAACGGTCTCGGGTCCTTCGACGTGCCGATCATCAACAAGAGGAATCGCGATTGTCTTGCTCGTCTCACCGGGAGCAAATTTCAACGTATCAATCGATGTTGCATAGTCGCAGCGCGCGTAGGCTGCACCATGATTGTTGACCTGATCGTCGCAACGAACTTCAGCATCGTTATCGACCGTTGCGTAGTTCACAGAAACAGTCGAGTTCACGTTACCGGTGCGCGCAACTGTCACAACGGCTGATGTGGCTCCCTCCGAAGCAGTAAAAGTATTGGAGCTGAACTGGACTATCGCAGGCGCCGCTTGTCGCCACGATGGGTTCGAATCGGCGACGCTGTTGTTGGTGAGCCGAATTGGATTCGATCCGTCAGCGTTCATGACGTAGATTTCTTCGTTACCATCGCGCTGACTCGTGAAGACGATGCGCGAGCCATCACCCGACCACGAAGGCGACCGATCTGCGCCGGCACTGTTCGTCAGGCGCTGCAGATTGGTTCCGTCCGAATTCATTAAGTAGATTTCATAGTTACCATCTCGATCGGTGGCAAAGGCAATCTTTGTCCCATCGGGTGACCATGCCGGGTCAACATCATTTGCGCTGCTGTTCGTCAAATTAAGGGGAGACGCAAAGAGAATGTTTGACGGCAATACCCAGATATCGAACTGTTGAAATGAATTCGCAGCGATGGCGACTGCGATCTTCGAGCCGTCAGCCGACCAGGTTGGCGACTGTACAACACCGAGTGCCTGGGATTGACCCAATGGTGCCCCGTTTGTATCCATCACCGAAACCCACGACACGTTCGTAAACGGCGAGGTGGTTATGTATGCCATCCGTGTTCCGTCACGCGACCACGAGGGCCAACTCTCATGCATGCCGTTCGCGTGGTTTATAACAACCGGACTTGTACCATCCAGTTGCGACACCGCAATGTGCTGCAAGTTATCGGGCCGAGTTGTTGTGAATGACAACTTCGTGCCATCAGGCGCCCACGACGGATATCGATCATCACCAGCTGCGTTGCTTATGTTCGTGGCATTCGTGCCATCCAGGTTCATTAAGAAAACATCGAGGCCATTTGCTGGACGAGTGAACGCGATCTCCTGACCGCTGAAGCTGCCGCCGGGCGTAGGTGTGGGCGTCGGCCCAGGGCCGGTGATTACGTAGCTCGCTATTTTCATTGGACTCGCCGGCCAGCCTGGCTTAAACGCAATGGCTTTTAGCGTCAGCGAATGGTCTATAAGAATGGTATCAAAGTGGGAAACTGCAGGGCTGCTCTCGTTGGGATCCGAGCCGTCGGTCGTGTAGTAGATAATTGCCCCTATTTGACTCGACATCGTGACGCCAATCGGATTGTTGAACGTGCCGCCATCAGGATTAAAGAACGGAATTGGCGGTCCAAAAGAGGCACTCACTTCGACTGGTTGAGATCGTGTCACCCTCGTGCGATCGCCTAGCTGGCCATTGTCATTCCTACCAAACATTCGGATCGTGCCATCAGCCAACAACACAGCACTCGTGTTCCCACCTCCGCTCACTGCTGTCGCGCTGGGAAGATTGACGGCAACAGGTACGTTGCTGTTGGTGTTGTTGCCGATTCCAAGTTGACCATCTGTGTTACTGCCCCAGGACCAAACGGTTCCGTTCGACTTCACGGCCAGCGAGTGTGTAAACCCCGCATCGAGATCTGTAACGCCCGATAGTCCTGACGCTTGTCGCGGTGTCGGAAACGATCCTGCAGCTTCACCACTTCCGAGTTGGCCTTGCGAATTATCTCCCCAAGACCACACTGTGCCGTCACTCTTGAGTGCAAGCGCGTGACGACCTCCGGCGGAGATCTTCTGCACGTTAGTTATGCCCGCGACTTGAACTGGAGTAGTTGAGCTGAATGTGCTTGTTGGCAAACCAAGCACGCCATTTGTATTTGAGCCCCATCCCCAAACTGTTCCGTCCGCTTTGACTGCTAGAGAAAAGCCGCTACCAGCTGCGATAGCCACGACATTAGTCAATCCAGTGGTTTGCACTGGGGTGTAGACAGGCGTTCCGCTTGTTGTTCCGTCGCCAAGTGCGCCCGTTCCGTTGTAACCCCAGGCCCACACTGTTCCGTCAGATCGCAGTGCGAGCGAATGACCACCACCTGCCGCGACCGCGATGAACGAACCGTTCAATCCTGAAACCTGAGTTGGTCGAGTCTTGGAAGAGTTGAATTGGTCCTGCGAACCTGATTGGCCTGAAGTGTTGCTACCCCATGCCCAAACCGTGCCGTTAGACTTCAAAGCAAGCGAATGATCTCCACCTGCTGATATCGCAGTCACGTTCGACAGCCCAGGCGTAAGAACGGGTGAAGCTATCGTCTGGTTAGCGTAACCATCTCCAAGCTGATAGAAGAGATCTGAGCCCCACGCCCACACGCGTCCATCTGATTTGAGCGCGAGACTGTGTCCGCTTGGTCCATCAAAACCACTCCCTGCAGATATCGCGATGACGTTATTAAACAAAGCAGGCGCGCGCACCTGGGCCACGTGGGTGACTGAATTGTTTGCTGGATTTGGGTCGGGCCAAAATCCGGACACACTCGCAGTGTTCGTCAGAGTTGCACCCGCAGTTGCCGTTACTTGAACCACAATCGTCACCTGCACACTAGTAAACCCGGGGACTAACGTCCCGACTTGTACAGTGACGGTTCCAGTAGAGCCGACAGCTGGACCAACGCAGGTTCCCCGCGACGTCGTACAAGAAACAAAAGTCGTTCCGGCGGGCAACTGATTGGTGATGACTGTTTGGAATGAACTCTGGTTCAGATTGGAGTGCGACGCTTCGAGAAGATACGTGAGTTGCTGGCCAGATGCAGGGTCAGACGGAGTGGCAATCAAGCCGAGTGCCAGATCAAGCGTAGGCAATGGTGCCGGTCGTCTCGGAGTGAAAGTAACCGCAGGAGCAGAGGCCAAACTCTTCAATGCAAAACTGGAAGTATGCGAATCTACGACGTAAGGATCCGGCTCACCCGCTGAAGCACCAACGATCGGTAAGAGATTCTGGTTACCATCACCGTAACGGACGATAATCGTCCCATCAATCTTGAGTTCGATCTCAAAGTTCACTGGATTCTCACCACGGAAATTCCCGGGTGTGACCTCAGTGTCGAAGGTGACTGCCTGCCAGCGAAAAATTATTCGGGTGAGATCAGGTGTGACGACATAGACGTCGTCTCCGGCTCTTTTGTCAGTTCGCAGATCATCCCACAGACCTGCGATTAGCTTTCGGCCGCTCAGATCCGCAGGAGAATTTACATCCACATCAGGTTGACCATTTCCCAGTTGCGAAGGAAATCCGAAATGGATCGCACCATTGGTCGAAATAGTTACACCGCGACTGGTCGTTCCGAAATAAGTGAAATCAAACGGCAGTTGATAGCTTAGATATTGATCGTCCGCGTGCAGATTCAACGGCGTACCGCCAGTGCTCAACGTCTCGATTGCGCCTGTGGTAACCAGATAAGGATCAGCTTCGGCAATGTCAGGCGCTAACGACGTAGTTACTATTGGTCCAACGTTCCCGACGTTGTCGACGGCACGAACACCGATAAACCCACCCGTGTGCCGAAAGGGAACCACGACGTTTGTCGCCTGATTGGTGCCTGGTGATGCGGGCGCAGGAGCAAGGAGACGAGCGGATTGTTCGAACACAGCAGGGGAACTTAAATCTGAATCCGAGTAGCGAACCTCATAAATGGCGACCTTACCGTTACCACTGCCGTCATCACCGGGCGCTGTCCATTGCAGGTTGTAGCGCTGATAGCCCTGTGGCGTAGCCTGGAAGTTACTTGCAGCAGCAGGTGGTGTTGCATCGACTTCTGCAGCGTTTTCAAGTGATGTCCGAGCGTTGATACGCTTTCCAGACGAGGTGAACTGAATGAATCCTGGCGCGCCTCCGTACACCAGGGCAGCTCGCAATCTGCGCAGGTTTTGCGTGGGAAACGCCGCGCATATTAACGCCGCAGTGCCGGTCGCATGTGGCGCTGACGCAGAGGTTCCGGTCGCTTCTGTGTACGTATCGTTCGGAGTGGTGCTGAGGATTTGAGATCCGGGTGCGACTAGATCAACGGAGCGTACGCCGTAGTTTGAGAACCCACTCGCCGGCAAACCGCTTGAATCAATTGCACCGACCGAAACAACATTAGGAACGTTATAGCTTGCGGGATAAACCGGAAAGCGATCATTATCTCGCGATTCGTTTCCGGCTGATGCAACGAAGAGTATTCCAGCATCAGACAGGGCGCGAATCGCATCGAGCGCTAATTGTGATTGTCCGCGTCCGCCGTAACTATTATTCAATACGCGAATGTTTGCGCCGCGTGTACCGCCTGAAGTCTGCCACGCTTGTAGCAAACTCCTGGCATAGTCATAAGCACGAAGCACGTTGGCAGTCGTGCCGCCGTTTGGTCCAAGAAACTTCATGGGCAACATGCGAACCTGCCAGTTGACCCCGCTGATACCCACACCATTGTTACCCACAGCGCCGATCACACCGGCAACGTGAGTCCCGTGTGCATCAATCGGATCTCCTTCCGGAGTAGTGCCCGGCCCGTCATAGACCGTGTTGTCGTTATTGGCGAAGTCCCAGCCGTGAATGTCGTCGACGAATCCATTACCGTCATCGTCAACGTTATTTCCCGCTGTCTCGCCGGGGTTGGTCCAAATATTGGCAGCGAGATCTGGATGGCTTATATCGATACCTTCATCAATGACGCCGACAACTACGTTCGAGCTTCCAGTCGTCGTATCCCACGCTTGTGGCGCATCGATGTCCGCGTTTGGATTAGATGTACTTTGAAGTCCCCATTGCTCATTAAACCGCGGATCATTTGGCAGAGTCGTCTTGCGAAGTATGTAATTCGGTTCCGCGTACAGGACGTCTGGACGCGCCCTTAATTGCTCGATCACTGCTAACGTGTCCTGAGCAGGGACCCGTGCCAGCCGCACACCACTCACAAGTTCACGAGGAAGTAGCCGTTCGAAGTGAACATTCACTTGACGGCCGTTCGTCGTTATCCGGAGCTCAGAATCCTTACTTTTCGCGGCGTCTTCGCGGAACCGCACGAGAATCTCGCCGGGCACAAAGTCAGGAGCACTGCGAAATTTATTCCGACTCTGTATTTGTCGTGGCGCTGCGGAAGACCGGAACAGCGGAAGAATGACAGCTAAAGCAACGGTTCCAAATGCGACCACGAGAACAGCAGTCACTGAGAAGCGTCGCACAGCACGTCGGAAGATGCAGAAGCGGCTACGCATTAATTTTGTGGTCAATTTTTTCTTGACGGTGCCGGCCAATCGTCTTGTTAAGAATCAATCGCTTTAAGAATGCTAGTAATGGGGAATATCCCCCACGACCGACTATCAAGTGGTAGGCAGCAATGAGTGTGCCGAGCCCGATATCTCTGAACCTTTTTGCCCACGATTCACCTTAGGAAGGCGATCGAGAAACCAACCAAAAGCAATCGATCGTGGACCAGCTAAACTGGGTTCTGTCGGCCGATGGGACACGGGCGAGTCGCGGTTCATGCTAGTGTATAAGTAAAGCCGTCGCAAGTCTCCGGTGGGCCGAATCGAGCTCGACAATCATCTTGATCCACGATGGTTTTCAACCTAAACACCTTCTACAGCGGAGCATGATTTTTAAGGTCGCTGAAGCAGTTTCCAGCGGCCTTTTCTCTTTGCCAACTAGCTACAAAGAAGGGGCAAACTAATGGATTTCGAAATCAATGGATACCACATGCATTATGAACTTTACGGCGATCCATCCGGTGAGCCGTTGTTATGGCTACATGGGTGGACGGGCAGCGGTCAGGATTGGAAATACATTTTTGAAGAACCACCAAGTGGATTTCGCTTGATAGGTCCCGATATTCGAGGCAACGGTGCGTCGACGGGTTTTGAAGGGACATACACATTTCGTGAATCTGCGAGTGGTATGTTCGCCCTACTTGATCACCTCGGGATCCCCAGAGTAAAAGCGATTGGCCTTAGTGGAGGAGGAATCGCCTTGCTCCATATGGCTACTCAGCAACCTGATCGTATTGAAGCGATGGTTGTGGTCAGCGCGCCGCCGTATTTTCCAGAACAGGCGCGAGCCATTCAGCGTCAATTCTCGTTCGATCTGTTGAGTGAGACTGAAAAGGCCGCAATGCGTGAGCGCAGCAAGGGTGGCCAGGAACAGATTGACTGGCTAATAGAGCAAACGCACTTGATGGCGAACACATACGATGATGTGAATTTCAGTCCAGCTCTTTTGGGAGCGATTACCGCGAGAACTCTAGTTGTGTTTGGCGATGCCGATCCGCTTTATCCAGTTAGACTCGCGTTTGAATTGCGTGAATCAATACCCGGCGCGGTGCTGTGGATCGTGCCGAAGGAAGGCCACGGTCCGGTCTTCGGATCCAACGCTAAACGGTTTACTGAAATAGCAACTGAATTTCTAGGTGGCGACCGGCCCCAGAAAGGGACCTGAAGTAGTCGAAGAACTTTTCATCGGTCTACGGGGTCGCCGACTGCCTCCTACGTGGCAGCCCACACGGCATCGATGGCTGAAATAACAGTGTCAGGTCGGGTTTGTGGAAGTTGGTGTCCTGTATCAGGTAAAACAATGAGTTTTGAATTCTTGATTGTTCTATGAAGCCTGCAGGCCTGTTCTTCGGGATCAAGCAAGCGATCGGCAGAGCCGGTAACAATCACCACAGGAATCTCGATGTCGCTATAGCATTCACTCAAAACGGTCAGACTTGCGCCCAACGTCCTTTCGTCGTAAGCACACGCCCTGATCTGATCTGGTCTCATCCACAGGTCCAAAGACCGCTCCACGTAATCCTTTTGCATCTCCTGAGGATCATAAGCGCGCTTTACACTCTGTCTCGCCATGGCACGCCCGAGAAACGGTGTCACTGTATTCACAACAAAATTTCCAATCAGTGGAACGTGAGGTAAGACCGACCACCATTCGATGCTAGCGTTTGGGTACGCCGCTGGAGCGAGTAAGACAATTCCAGCGAGATCCTTTCCGTAAGCGACTGCCGCGGCCAACACAAGCGATCCACCCCACGAGTGTCCGACCAGGACAGGCTTGTTGAGGGAGAGTTTTTCCAGCGCGTCACGAATAATAAGTGCCTGAACTTCAACGGTCGTGCGCAGGGAATCCTGTCGCTCGCTGTAGCCGTGGCCAGGACGATCGAAAGCAACTACGTAATATGATTGAGCAAGTCTTTCGACTACTGCGACTGTGTAATCGTGATATGAACCAGGGTTGCCATGAATTAGTACTACGGGTCGACCCGACCCGGCGCTTACATAATTCAGCCTCATCCCATCCACGACGACAGATTGTCTTAGGTAGTGAGGCGGTCCAGCGGGAACAGGAGCTCGTTCAACTTTCATTTCTGCCTTTGCACTTGATTCCATTCCTTAGTACAAGGGCCTTTTCTTTGGGTGGTGTCATGCGTCGCCAAGTGCGACTCATCTGGCGAGCGATCAGGTATGATGGACCAGCTGGCGCGATGGCATGGATCAAAGCGCTCAGGATGCGCGGAGGCGCACTCACGTTTTGCGATATAAGGACATATTCACTCTCCCACCAGCTCGGTGCAAACTTAGCTTTAAATCGCCTCACACCATCGAAGTTGTAGAAGATGGAGAACCAACCGGCAACGAACCATGTCGCTCTAGAGAGCCCGCGACTAATGTGTATGTCAGGATCAGCAACACCTTCTGTGGACATCAACGCTGTACCAAGTGTGGCGAGTTTGGCGCCGCTGCGTTTCAGCGAATGGAGTACTTCGACAACCAGAAGATCGGTGGTTCCATTTGGCGCATTCTTCGAGCGCAAAATATCTTCAAGATACCAGCCGTTACGCGCCGGAATCGGGCTGGCAGCAAGAAATCCGACCAGTCTTCCGTTAGAATCGCGTGCAGTGAAGTATCTCTTTTTTTCTTTGTGTCGGAACGGATCAACCGTGAATAGCCATTCAAATCTGATCGCGCTCCGTCGCATGGTCAGCCAACTTTTGCAAAGGCAGGTTGTTTCGCGAACGAGTCGTTCATCAACCTCGGTTACCTCGCTGACGTAGACACCAGCTCGACGTGCCTGATTTACCCCGGCTCGGGCTTTTTTGCCGCGATCACCACGAGGAGCCCAAGTGGCGAGATCGAAATAAGGCGCGGACCCAATCTTGACCACTCGTAGGCCCAAGCCGCGAGTCTGCCTCGCAAACTGTTCGGTCGCAGGCATGAAGCCGACAACGCGACCCTCCGCGCGTGCTTTTTGCAAAAAGCAATCTGAGACCTTCGCAAGCTTGTCGACACTTGCGAGCGGTTCTCCCGGCACCAACCATACTTTGCCGAAGTCGTTGTAAGCGACGGCTCCCTCAGTCTCTGGGCAAATCCATAAACAAGTCGCAGTGGCAATACCAACCAGAGCATGAGCGTTGTAACCATGCAACTGATAAAAGTTGAAAAGATCTATGGTCCGATCGGGAAGGATGAGGGTGTGAGTGTAGCGGATGTAGAGCTGTACATAGCGCCCTGCAACACCGACTCCACCACCGGCAACAATCAACCAAAGATGGTGGTTAACGAAATGTAGTAACACGTACGTAGTGGCGAACGTGGACCGGCGTTTTGATGGGGAGTCTTCAGTAGGAGTAATAGAGGAACATGGGCATGAAGTCAAATAGCCGGCACTTATGCTGTTGCTTTATGGGGAACTTGGGGCGCGAGTGCTCATGTATTCTGCCAACGCTTTGTCAGCAGTTTGAATGTGGACGACGAGCCAATCTCGCAACGCCTCAATCAGTCGCTGCTTATCTGTAGATGTAGCATTCGCGAGACTGAGCTTGAGATTTTGCACCTCATGAGTCAAACGTTCGTGCTCCAACAAATGAGCTTCATACTCTTGGTATGCATGAAGTTTCATCGCGAGTTGTTCGGATAGAAAATGGAGACTCGTGTGTTCCACAAGGTCATTCAACAGAGCGTAGACGAAACTGTCGTCAGCTCCGCCGCGAACTGCAGCCTTAAGATCATTGAACAAGCTAATCTGACGAGCGTGCTCATTGTCCATTGTCGCAACGTCGTAATCGAACTCTGTCGAGTCGTCCAGTTCATGCATAGTCATAACAATTTGTTAGTTTCAAACTCTGAGGATGATGGTCACTGTGATTCACGGTTCCACCCTGAGCGGAAGCGCGTAATCCCTCAATCGCTGGCAAGGCTTCAAGTCGACAACTACTTTCGCAGCCTCTGCCTCCTGTCTTAGCTTGGCCCGAGCCATCTGATCCCAACCTGAAGAGCGCGGCGACGTGCCTAATGTCTCGCCGGCTGGCTCGACACGTGAAACGATGAAATAGCGGCCCGGTGCGATGTTAGAAAATGCATAGCTGCCATCGCTCATGATCATTGTGTCACTGTAGCGAAGCACGTCGTTGGTCTGCTCGCGGTCTGCCGGCACCAGATGTACATAGAGGTCCGCCGGATACGCAGTGCCTTCCGGCGTTACGGTCACACGTCCCCGCAAGCTCGCCGCATCCTGTCCCACGATGATCGAAACGCCACTGACTTGTTGGCCGGACTTGATAGCGATGGTGCCTTGCCACGGGTAACTCTGGTTCGGCTTTGAGGCGGCGGCTGGTGCTACTTCAGAGGGTTGTTGGTTTGTTACCGCAACAGTGGTCGGCAGGTTGATAGCGCGAACGTACCAGGCCTCGGTAGGCAGTTTGATTTCAAACCGATATCTGCCGGCGTCAAGATTGCGCGCCATGAACTCACCTTTGGCGTTCAAGGTTCCACCAAGTCCGGCTAACATTCTTGTCATCATTTGACTGCCGCTCTTTCTAGGATCGTCGCGGCGCGTTGAAAAAACGGTTTCGATGAGCTGCGAGCCACGCTGGTCGCACTTGTCCTCCGGCTTAATCGGATCGAGCATAATGGTGCCGGCAATTGAGGCGAGTCGAGTGAGGGTAAGCTCGACTCCAGTTAGGTCACCGCCACGGACGGTGACCCGCTTGTTAGCCGCTAATGACGCATCACTCTGTTGACCTGTTTGGAAGGCGGCAAATAAATCGTATTCACCATCTGCTACGCCGTTGAAGCCGAACGCGCGGCGCTGGTCCATCGGGCTGGCAACCGCCATAGAAAGAACCGATTGCGTGCCGGCGGGCGACAAAATGATCGCGATGGCGCCATTCGCGGCAGACGGGCCAACGCTAATGGTGCCCACGACAAAGCCGCTGATCCGGTGGCCTTCGGTGCCAAAGTACTTGATGTCGATGCCCGTTGTTTCGTCACCACTTCGCACAGCAACGGGAATAGCAGTGTCTCGAGTCGCCGAAGGATAGTAGGTTGGCACATCGAGATCGAAGCCGTTCGATATTGCTAAACCAAACTGCCCTGGGCCGCCCGCACTGACTACGTATGGACCAGGCCTCAGCCCGTAGATTCTATAGATGCCGCGGTCGTCGCTTTCAGAGCCACCGGCTCCGAGGAATTCTGTGGGCGAAGGGGAGGAGTTATCCAACGCCACTGCATGGACTGGAACGCCGACGATCGGATCTCCTTTTGAATTCGTCACTCTACCGGTGATCACTCCGCCCTTAATCATCCTGATCTTCAACTGTGCTCCGATCAGGTGTCTCGGCCAATCGCTTGGGTCGCCCGTTGACATAGCCTCATCGATGTAGCCGGGAGCGGACGCGAAAACGATATAGGCGGCAGACGGCAGATCATCGAAACTGAACTTGCCTTCGGAATCCACTTGCGCCGGCTTTATGGAAGTCGCGCCGTTGCTCGCCTGTGCCATTAGCGTTGCATTAACAACCGGCCGTCCGTCGTCAGCGACTACACGCCCTTTGATGGATCCCGTGGTGCGTGGAATCTCGTTAGGGCGTTTCTCATCCGGCGTTGGTGAGGCGGAGGCAGTGGATTTGACTGCCGGCTGTGACTGAGCCAGCGCAGAGACAACCGCACTCATAGTTACGACCAGCGGTAACACAAGCAAGAATGTCGTCGTGCGCTGACGACAAAAACTCAGCGTTAAAGCCAGGGCCGCCGGTAGGGCGAAAAGCGTCTTCATTCCGGTCCTGCTTTCTTAGCGGCGAAGTTTACGACCAGCACCGTTTGAACTGGGCCACTCTCGACGTTGACGGTTCGCGGCACCGGTGCGTACGTCGAAGCTGTTCGATCTGGGCCAACAGTCACAACGGACATTTCATAGGTTCCGGGTGGAATGTTTTCCACGACAAAATGGCCTCGTGCATCGACAACACCGCTAAATTGGCGCGTGCCACCGGCCGTGGAGCGAAGGACTACTTGCAATGTCAGACCTGCGGGTAGTGTGCCGTCTTCGGCTCTTACTTCGCCGCGAACCGACCCGGCGCCGTACGCGAAGACGAGACGTACACCGTTGATTTTCGCACCTGCGTTTACTTCGATCCCCTCTCGCTGTTCGATTCCGTCTATCTCGGTGCGCACAAGCGTTAGACCTTTAGGCGGAGTCGGAAAGCCGACCATGGCGATTTGCACTTTTCCGGGAGCCAGCCCGGAGAAACTGAATCTCCCATCAGCGTTGATCTGGCTGCGGCTGTATGAAGGAGCGCCGCCCTTCATGCTGCTGAATGCGAAAATGGAGACTGTTTGGAGCAAAGCGGTCACTGCGGGGTCGAAGTTATTTTCGACAATTGCTACTCCGCTGATTGTCGCACCGCGATGAACTTTGATCTCGACGCCCGAGACATCGCTATCGGAAACATCGAAGGGCGTTTGGTCGCTGTACGACGTAGTGGCTTCACCGGTCGCAAACATATAAGCGGCATAATGTCCCGGTTGGATGTTTTCTAGACGAAACTTGCCATTGGCGTCGGTCTGGCTACCCGTGAAGTTTATGCCTCCGAGTTGCTGAGTTCCCTCATTAAGCGAAGAATGGACTACGAACACGTTCGCTACTGGCTGGCCGGAGTCCGCATCCACAACACGACCAGAGACAGAAAAACCTCGTCCCGATTTACCGGCCACGATGTCTATGTTGCTGATTTCAGTTCCTTCGTTAATTTCAAGGATCGTCGCTCGGGCTTCTTCTGAGACGCCTGGATAGAAAGTTTTCGTGTATTGGCTTCCACCCATTCCCATAATCGCCACGTTGCCGGCGGCAGCCGCCTGACCAATGCTAACGGTGTAATTGCCCGGGCTTAGACCATAGATGCGATAGATGCCACGGTCATCCGTCCGATTTCGTGGTCCGTCAAACATCGTCACCGGACGACTAGTATCAGGAGCATTCTTGGCAACAACGTTGACTCGTTCACCAATTACCGGATGTCCCTCGGTATCAGTTATTCGTCCCGTGATCACCCCGCCGCGGACTAAAGCAAAGTCTATTTTTGTGATCGTTTCGCCTTCGGCGACAGTTATCGATTGTCCCGGTTGTTTATAAGCGCCACTGGTTTGCACCACGAATGCCTTCGCCAAGGGCATGATCGTAAACTGCCCGGCGGCGAGGCCGGTTAATTGATAGTTGCCGTCGTCATCAGTTGTTGTCTTGGCGACAGTTCGATTGTCCAATGGCGAACTGCTCGTCGTGGCCGCGACCGTTATGCCGGCAACGCTCTTGCCGTCAATTGTGACGCGACCGGAAATCGATGCCGTTGGAGCTTTGGTAGGCGTTTGTGCGCTGCCTACAAATGAATAGACGACAACTAAAAGTAGGGTAGACGTAAGAAGAAGCGAACGCCTCTTTGGGCGCGCTAACCAACATGGAGGAACAAGAGTGGTAAACATCAGAGACGAGCCTTCGGAAAGTTTCGACTGCTGCGTTTTCTGCGCTATCTTACTTCGTTGATGAGAGTAGACCAAGTTTTTGAAATGTAAAGAACGGGCGAAGCTGCGTTTACCTCCCTTTTGTTTCAGCGACGCAAATCCTAGACACACGATGCTGGGTTTATGGCCTACATCCCACCACGTTTACAGAATCTATTCCCGCTATCTCCGGGCCCATAAGAGTTACACCACTTAGGTACGTGAACAGCGTTTCACAGTCGACTCCTATGTCTTGATTGCGGAAGAAAACAAGAAGATCGGTATCGCCGTCATCGTCTACGTCGTCGAGAACAGCTCGCACCGCCGCGGCCTCTTCGCCTGTTGCGCCAAAGCGTAGTGAAGACACGTCGATTGAAGTCGCATCAAACCGATCCGTAGTCAAAATAGCAATAGGAATGACACCACGGCTGTGCAGGTTCAGTGTGTTTGGCACAGCGCCAGGCTTGATGTCCAAAGCCACGGCTTGCACTGCCGAATAGACTTCGAAGGGACCGCCACCGGGACTAATGCTCATATAGAGTGAACTCGCTCCATGCTGATCGATTAGCACTTGCAAAGCCTGAGTCTTTGGAATGGAAAGACCCCATCCACCGGGTACAGACACCAGATCCTCCCCATCCACCAAAACAAATGTGCTACAGGTCGGACAGCCAAATCTCATTACAAACGAGTCGATGTCGTGTAAATACACATGAATCCGAACGTGCTCCGCACGAACGATGTCATTTCCCAATAGCGACATATCCAAAGGTTCGGCGCAGAGGTAGACGATCCCGGGAATGGTTGAAGGCGTGCAGTTACTTTGGTATTTCAACACCGTAATAGAAGGAAACCGATACAGCATGAGCTCGCCGGTGCCGTCATAACCAATACTACCGTCGCCGTAAACGCTGACCGCCCCATAAACGTTTACGGCACACACTAAAACCAGTAGCGCGATACAAACCGCGACTCTAGAAAGCCATTTCATTGCGAACTCCTCGCGGAAAGCTCCAAAAATTCAGGTTAAGAACCTCTCAATGAATGCAAATCACGTTCAATCAACGATCGGGTTGATTTCCGCCAGTAAATGCGGAAGCTCTGCGTAAAATCTCACTGGCCGTAGGAAATTCCGCCCATTGCGGGGCGGCGGATTCGTCACGCGATACTATTACCCAACTGTAACTATTAACAGTTACGTTCCATCTTGCGAGAGTTAGTCTCTTGCGAGAGTAATCGACTGCTAACTGTTAGCTGACCATGCGAATCCTAGTTATCTGCACTTTGCTCTTTTTTCTGCCTGTCGAAGCGTTTGCGCAACCCACGCGCAGTCAGTCGAGCACAACTAAGAGCTCGCATCTTTCCCGAAACTTCGCTTCCGTGCGCGAGTGGGAAAGTCGACTGATGGCCAATGACCCGAAGGTGCGCGCAATCGCCCGAACCGCCCTTGTCGAAGGGTCGCCTCGGTCATTGCCTTTGCTCGCACGATTACTCACCAGTCGGAATGAAGATCTCCATGACGTGACTTTCGAAGTCATCCGGCGGATTGGTCCACCTGCAATTCCTCTGCTCGTGAACCTCCTTCGCGATCAGCGCGTCGAAATTCGCCGCGGCGCTGTTGATGCCTTGATTGATCTCGCGCCACATACTCAATCCATTCAGCCGGCTTTAAGACGCGCACTCCGAGACCAAGATTCGAGAGTGGTTGGTGATGCCGCACGAGCACTGGGCGCTTTGCATGCGAAAGCTACTGCGTCGGTCGGCGCGCTAATGAGAACTCTGTCGCACGAGGAGCAATACGTCCGCATCTACGTGGCTGAGGCACTCGCGTCCATTGGTCCAAACGCAGCGGCGGCGACGACAGATCTCGCGAGAGCGTTAAGCGATCCGGTCCCGGGTGTGCGATGGGCGGCGTGTGAAGCTCTCGCAAGTATCGGCCCCGCCGCTCAGTCAGCAGTTCCGGAATTGATCAAAGCTCTGAACGATGAATTCCTTTACGTGCGCATCTTCGCGGCCGAAGCGTTGGGAAGCATCGGACCGAAGGCACACGCAGCGCGGGAAGCACTGCGACAGGCGGCAAACGATCCAGCTCTTCGTAACGATGCTGAATGGGCGTTGAATCGAATTAGTGGCGTTAAGTCTGAACAGCCGGTCGTATCGCCTCTTACCGCATCTTCCATCGCGGCGCATCCGGAGATGACAACAACTCCAAGTGGCAATCCTCCAGTTGATTGGGATGCGAAGACGGGAAGAAACATCGTTTGGAGTGTCGAGCTGGGAAACGATACATATGGCCGGCCCGTCGTAGCCGGCGATGTAGTTTATATGGGCACCGACAACGGTCGCGAAATGAACCCCGCCTACAAGGAAGACTCGGGAGTTCTGATGGCCCTCCGCGCAACGGACGGCAAGTTCCTTTGGCAAGATGTGGCACCGAGAGTCGAGCGAGGGCTGCGCGAGTTCTTGCTGCCTTCGACAACAAGCGCGCCGTACGTAGAAGGTGAGCGCTTGTACTATGTCACTGCAGAGTGCCAACTCCGCTGTCTCGACCTACACGGTTTTAATGACAGTGAGAACAATGGTCCATACCGTGACGAAACCTTCAAAGACAAGACAGCGGCCGACATTGTGTGGCAACTCGACATGTGCTCAAGCCTGGGCGTCTTTCCGCATGAAGCTACGAACAGCGAAGTGTTGGCATTGGGTGATCTGCTTATCGTTTCAACCTCCAACGGACAGAATGAAGGTCATACTCGGGTTCCGTCGCCACGTGCCCCTAGCTTGATCGCAGTCGATAAGAAGTCGGGCGAAGTGGTCTGGCGAGCGGTCGGACCCGGTGAGCAAGTCTTGCACGGTCAGTGGTCCAGCCCGGTTGCTGCAAACGTCAATGGACGCTTGCAGGTGCTCTTCGGAGGAGGAGACGGCTGGCTGCGCGCGTACGACGCGGCTACCGGTCATGAGATCTGGCGATTCGATGGCAACCCGAAGGACGCGCGATGGCTTCCGCGTCCTGGCGTCCTCTCGCGCAGCTCTATCATCGCTTCACCGGTGTTCGCCGAGGGTCGCGTCTTCATTGCGATGGGCCAGGATCCGCTGCATGGCAATGGACCTTCACTGATTCATGCGATCAGTCCGAACGGACAAGGAGATGTTACCGGGAGCAGGCTACTGTGGACGTCTCGGGATGTCGGACGTGTGGTGGGAACTCCTGTTGTGAAAGATGGCTTGTTGTATGTTGGTGACTTGGGTGGAACAGTGCATTGCCTGGACGCGGCCACGGGTGTTCAAGTTTGGAAGTACGACACGAACGATGCGATCTGGGGCTGCCTTCTGCTCGCTGGGGAACGACTCTACGTTGGCAACGCTGAAGGAACTATGACCGTACTTCGACCCGGACGGCGAAAGGAATTGCTGGCACAGTTTGAGATGGACGCGCCACTCTATTCGCGTCCGGCATTGATCGGCGACTCCCTTTATGTTGCCACCGCGAATCGCTTATACCTCATCGCGACAAAACCTTGATCTGGTGTTCGATACACTTCGGTTTGTCACCAAGGTTAATCACTCAGCATTAAGAAACGCGTCAACGGATGTCCGATACGCATTAGCTTGTCGTGAGTTTCGGTTGATTCGCGGTAGCGGATGGCCCCCGCGCAACCTCGCGACATCAGATTGTTCTGAGTTGAGTCCTGGCCATGCGCTACCGCGCATGGTACTGAATAGTCGTGTGTTGAGCAGTTTCATTCGTGTTGCCGCTATCTGATCCTTTGCATTTTTATTTGGCTGTTAAGTACTGTAAGCGCCGAAAGGATTGCAATGGCAGGTACACTTCAGAAGGCCTTCGGTTACCAGGGCGACAACATGAACCTTCCAGTGGGAGATCTTGAGTCGTCGTTGCCGTTCTACCAAAACATACTCGGCTTTCGAGTCCTATCACGCAGCAACACGCCACACAGTTCTGCCGTGCTCGCACGCGACGAGGTTCAAATCAGACTCGCGGAAAACGACGGCGATCCTTCACAAGACGGTTGCGCCTTCCACGTCAAAGATCTTGATGCATTATTTGCGGAATTCAAGAAGAACGGACTTCAAAAGGAACTCTCGGATTTCAGTACCGAGGAACGTGGCGGCTCCGCTTGGAAGGTCTTCTATGTCGTTGCCCCAGACGGACTCTGTTACTGGTTCGGTGAGCGACAGTAGACCGGACAAAGGGAGGCCGCCTTCAACGTCGCTAATCGCTGAGGTTTCCCACGGAAAAAACCGAATTTAGGACACCACTAAGTTTCAATGCTCACCTTGCGCTCATACACAATCTGCGACATTATCCTTCGCTGCAAATCCACAACTCGCGGAACATCCGATCCTGATTCTCTTTTGGAAAGGTCTCAATGGAACGTCGTACAACTGCCTGGTTTAGTCAGAATCTTCAAGCGGAAATGCCGCTCGTCGCTTACGGACACGCCGGTGTCCCTTTGTTGATGTTTCCCACCGCGGCCGCGGACTATCTCGAATACGAACGCTTTTATCTCGTCGATTCCATCAAATCATTAATCGAGTCAGGACGGCTGCGCGCCTACTCAATCAACAGCGTGAATCGCTACAGCCTGTTGAATGAAAAAATGCCGGCGCCGTTAAAAGCAGAACTACTCACTCGATACGATCGATACATCACCGACGAGGTGTTGCCGCTGATTAGAAACGAAGTTGGAGACGGTGACAGTCGTCCATTAACAACCGGCGCAAGTCTGGGTGCGTTTCTTTCTGTTAACGCTTACTTCAAACACCCTGATCTATTCCGTGGTGTGATCGCGATGAGTGGAAGTTACGACATCCGTTCGTATTTGAAGGGTTACTACGACGACAATGTCTACTTCAACAATCCCGTCGACTACCTCTCAAATCTCAACGACGACTATTACTTGCCGATACTACAGAAGGCTGATGCGATTATTTTGTTGTCGGGCCAGGGCGCGTACGAAGCACCTGAACGAAGCAAAGCGTTGTCAGAGATTCTCGAGTCCAAAGGCATCCCTCACACCCTGGATCTCTGGGGGCCGGACGTCAATCACGATTGGCCCTGGTGGAGGAAAATGTTGCCGCACACGTTAGGTCGGATGTTGGGAGTATGATCAGAAGGGAACTAGTTCGCAGTAACTGTTGGCATTTTCTTCAATCCGTTTTCTAATGCCTTTCGCAGCCGATCGATTGCCGTCGTTGGGTCGCCCTTGAAGGTCGGATCCGTATACAGGAGGACTTCACCATTCCGAGCATCAACGATTCCGATGCGTAACGTCAAATAAGCTGGAGTTCCATAAACGAGATAGTTGAATGCAGTCTTGCCGCCAGTTAGTTTCTTTCCTTCGCCACGAATGAAAACGATTGCATCGGTACTCTTTTCGAGGTTTAGGTTCAGCACTTCATCGCCCATAGAGAAGCGTCCCTTCTTAACATCACTCCGCTTCTTCATGATCTTGGGTAATAGCTCATCAAACTTCGTTTGAAAGTCAGCGATACTATAGTTGGGTTGAGAGTCGCCCGACCCAGTTCCCGCAGCAGGTGGTGCTAACGAAGTGATGTTTTTCTGCTTGGATAGAACTTCACTAATCATCTTCTCTACACGCGTGCTCAATTCGTCAGACTCAGCTGCCATGCCTTCTGGACCCTTCATGCTGTCGCGGACGACCGTTACCTTCGCGGGCATAACAACCACAGTGCGAACTGTGGTTTGTTTTGAGTTGACCTTCGGATGAAGAAATTGCGCGTTGGTTGACAGGCCGCTGAAACCGATTATTGCGGCTGCCAAAAACAATATCCGCAGCTTTAAGTCGCGGAAGGAAAGAATCGGAATCAAGTTAGGCTCTCCTTAACGTTTCAATTCGTCTTTTGATTCGTTCACGATCGGTCGCAGACGGTGCCAGCTCGATGTATTTCTCGTATTCCGAGATAGCGTCGTTTGCTCGCCCTAGCTTTTCGTAGAGCATGGCGAGTCCCCGGTGCGCCACAGGCACCGGGTTCTCTGCTTTTAGCGCGCGCAAGTACAACTCCTCAGCCATTTGCTGGTGGTGTTGCCAATTGTCTTTACCCGCCGGAGTTTCAAGCAGGTCGCGTTCTTCTTCTTCAAGTGTGCGCTTCTCGTGCTGCTTTGCCGCATCTTTCTTCGCACTGTTAGTCAGCTCCCTTTCGGTCAACTGCGGCGCGCGCGGGCCGAGCGTGCGATAGGATTCCGCTAACCAAAATAGGTTTTCCGAGTCCGCATGGAAATCGACCAAGCGCTGCGCGTGATAGACGGCTGAACGGAAGCGTCCACTGTTGATGGCTAACTGAATATCGTGTCGCATCGCCGGTTCCATTTGGCTGAAATACGCCGCGCGTTCGCGATTCAACTCCATCTGATGAGTCACCTTGTTAGCGCGAGCACCGAGATATGAACTCATGTACTTAATCCGCTCATCAAGGGCAGGGTGATCGTTCCAGAACAAGCGGATGTTCTCGCCCTCGATATCTTTATCGAGCAGCTTCATGACGTTCACCATCTCTTCGGGCGCGTACTCAGCGGTGATCATGATGTCAATTCCTTTGAGATCGGCTTCACGCTCCAGGTCCCGGCTATAACCGTAAACGGTTGCCATCACAACTAACGGTGCAATTGTCGTCGCGGCGATGATCACAGCTCCGACAATGCCTCCGGGTGCATATGCACCGATGGCAGTCATGATGTTCATGCTTAAGAATTTTTTTCGATTGCTGCGATTCTGCACATACGTATGCCGGCGCATCACGTGTGTCAATTCATGAGCGATGACGGCTGCTAACTGCGACTCGTTATCCACCAGGCTCAGCAAACCCGTCGTGATATAAATCGATCCGTTCGGTAAAGCGAAAGCGTTTGGCTGTGGGTCGCGCAGCACCCGAAATTTCCACGACACCCTCTCGAGTTCGAGTCCTTTGGGAATCAGTCCTTCACCGATCCGACGCAGATAAGCGCTCGCGGCCTCGTCTCGAAGCACCAGACCATCGCGCTCGAGCTTCGTGTCGAGTAGATCCGATTGTTGAAGTACTTCCAGATCGACATCACCGAACTTGAACTCTTCCCTGACGGGTGGGGGTGTCGCTTCAACCGGTGCAGTCTTCTTTTGCGCAATCGCAAAGGGTGTAACTGAGGCGAATACGATGAAGGAGCAAAGGACTGCGGCGATCAGTCTTGTGCTATACGAGGCAAACATAACAGGGGAAGCTCTGGAGCCGCTTATCGGCTCTTTTGTTGTGTTATAGGTGCGGATTCGTGGTTGTTTCGTAAAAGACGCCTACTGACAAATCATCCGGGTTCGCCATCACCTTTCTTGCCTTTTTTCTTTTGCGGTTCGGCTTCACGTGGTCGCGTCGTTGCTGGAGGGGCTGCTTCCGGCTTTGGTGCTGGCGCTTCAGGTTTCGGTGCTGCATTCGTTGCAGGCTCATCGCCTTTCGGCGGTGGTGGCAACGTCACTTGGTCTAACTTCGGTTGCGTTGCAGTTGGATCCGTAGGCGTAGTTTGATCAGTCGTCTCCGCGGCATCAGCTGCTTGCTCGGCGCGTTCGGCCGCCAGTTCTCTCTGTCGTTGCCGGAAGAGTTCACGCATATCTTCGGGCATACCCGGAGCCTTCGGAAAATCTTCCTTCTCTTTGTCCTTCAAGAACGTCTTCATGAAATCGATGAACATCGGCAGCGCCCCGTGGGCTCCGGTCATGTCGTTTCCGAGAGATCTCTTTCTGCCCGGATA
Organism: Acidobacteriota bacterium; assembly: GCA_046765655.1. Lineage (GTDB taxonomy): Bacteria > Acidobacteriota > Blastocatellia > Pyrinomonadales > Pyrinomonadaceae > PSRF01. The sequence goes on along the minus strand of JBKPMX010000085.1, from coordinate 14,208 downwards.
TCCCATCCACACACCTGTGACGTAAGTTGGTGTGTAGCCGATGAACCAAACGTCCGTGTGATCGTTAACAGTTCCGGTCTTTCCAGCCAGCGGAACCCCCAGCGACGTAGCTGCCGTCGCAGTTCCCGAAGTGACGACGCCGCGCATCATCGAAACCATAGTGAGTGCAACGTATTCGTTCACGACTTTGTAGGTCGTGTGTTCCCATTCTTCCAGCACCGCGCCGTCGCGATCGAGTACGCGTCGAATCATGTGTGGCTGAACTCGGATTCCTTTATTTGGAAACGCCGAATAAGCTGACACCATCTGGTCCAACGGCACTTCAGTAGCACCGAGTGCAGACGGAAGATATGGCGACATCGGAACTTTGATGCCGAAACGACGCACCATCTGTGCGCCTGTTTGAATGCCGACGGTTTGCAGTAAATGAACAGCCGGAATATTCATCGACTTCGCTAATGCAGTCTTCATCGGCAGGTCTGCATTACCGAGCGAGCCGTCGTAGTTGTGTGGTTGCCAATCACCGATACTGATCGGTGCACCACTAACAGGAGTGTCAGGAGTCATGCCCCATTCGACTGCCGCGGTGTAGATGAACGGTTTGAAACAAGAACCAGTTTGGCGGTACGCCTGAATCGCGTTATTGAATTTGTTCGTGTAGAAGTCATAGCCGCCGACCATCGTAACGATTTCGCCGTTCTTCGCGTTCAGCGTCATCATTGCGCCCTGTACAGCGGGAATCTGCGATAGCTCAACTTGCAAGCGCCGGTTCTTTTCATCGACTTCCTTAATTTCAAACTCGGCCAGATAACCAACCTTGAATTCATCGCGTGGCTGGCGTTTACCCCAGCCCATTTCGGCAGGCGTGACGGTTGCCGTGAAATTCCCGAAGCGAGCAAGCGCTTCGTTGCGCGCTCGGTCGATCTTCATAATCAGGCCCATCAAGTGACGGCCCTGTTCGTAATCGTTTCCGTACCAATCAGGGTGTTTGTAGTTATTGAGTTCCGCCTGCGTCGGTGGTCCATCACCGTTGCTATTCGTAGTCGGAATCATCGTGTAACTCGAGCGCCACCCACTGTGAGAACGATCATAGGATCGCAAACCGCTTCGCACGACGTCGTATGCGCGCTTCTGAGCGTCGACATTGACTGTGGTGTAAACCGACAGACCGCCTTGTGCGACGCGCGTTGTGTACTTGTCTTCGAGTTCCTGACGAATGTATTCAACTGGATAATCGAATGGAGAAGATTTGGGTTGTGATTGGTAGTACGCAGTGTCGGCGAGTTGAATGGGCTTCGACTTCGCGGCGTCTACTTCCGCTTGTGTAGCGAAGCCGTTCTTCGCCATCAAATCAAGAACCAGGTCGCGTCGCTCTTTAGCCTTCGCTGGATTCGACGTTGGCGAATAATCGCTTGGTGCTTTGGGAACGCCGGCGAGTAAAGCTGCTTCCCCCAGGGTTAGATCCTTGGCTTGCTTGCCAAAGTATGTTTCCGCACCGGCTTCCATTCCATAAGCGTTTGCGCCCAGGAACATGTGATTGACGTACAACTCCATGATCTGGTTCTTGGTGTAGTAGCGTTCAATTTGAAGCGCGAGTATCCACTCATTAACTTTGCGCGTGTACGATTGTTCCTTCGTGAGGAAGAGGTTCTTCGTCAATTGTTGCGTGAGCGTTGACCCGCCCTCGACGCGATCCGTCGTTAAGTTTTTCCAGGCCGCGCCCATGATTCTGATCGGATCAATGCCAATGTGGTCATAGAAGCGAACGTCTTCGACCGCGAGAATCGCATTTCTGAGAACCTGAGGGATCTCTTCGTACTTGAGCGGTATTCTTTTTTCGAGCGCAAACTCCCCAATCACTGTCTCACCGTCGTCCGCGTAGACACGCGTCACTACACTCGGTCGATATGTCGCAAGCGCCGCCACTTCATTTGCAGCGCGAGAGTAGTTCAGCTCGTAGGCCGCGATGATTCCGGTCAACCCGCCCGCAGCAAGTGCGAGTAGCAGCACTGCCGGCAGCCACAGCCGTCGCAACAGATGTGTGCGCTCGGGTGGCGAAGTATTGACGATGGGTCTTCTTGAACGGTGCACGTTTGCAGCCATAGTTTTAATAACCTCTAAATCAAGAACTTCTTAAGTCAGTCTGAAAGCCGTTCGCATCTCTCGAGAACGTCTTTGATCGCAATGCAGAGATAGTAGTCTCTGTACCTCGCGGACGAACGGTTTGCTTCGCTAATGCACACCGCCTGCAGCGTGTCATTTTTTTCCGACGAGCAATAAACAGCAATGGCCTCGGAATGCGGACCATGGTCGACGGTGAAAACCTCGCCTTTGGGGAGTGTGCCTGTTGAGCCGTAGGTTGCTGGCGTCCGCCATGACGAAAAGGTAATAACCTCCAGCGGTTCCATCGCTCGATATTTTTGTCCGGCTCGAATCATCAGCCGATCTAACCTTGCCTCAATCGCCCGCGGTCATCAACGTGGGCAGCCACAGAGGGGGAGCTTGCTGCGGATTGTATTATAACTTACGGGTAACCTTGACCTAGTGGCGGGTCCGAAATAGTATCTGTGCCCACAAAAGCCATAAACCTCACATCCATGGAGATCCTGGGTGTATTGATCGAAAAATACGAAGACGAACACGTCCCTGAACTGACGGCCGAATAAATTACTTCCGCATCAAGATAAGCACGACTTCACATCAAAATCGGGCAAACCTGACATTCCAACTCGCATCTCTTATAATCTTTCTGCTCGCGGGGGCGACAGGCTTCGACAGGAACCTGAATGATCGTCGTGATGCATGCCGGGCTCCCTTATGCAGCTCGTTAAAACGCGTAGGGAAAAACAACTGCCAATAACAATTTGGCTCTCGCTGCCTAATTAAGCACCGAGCGTCTCGCCGCAAGTTGCTCATGCGCGCGGAGTGAGATGTCACTTAGATGAGCTGGCCTGCTGCTTCGGTCCGTGGTAGTGGGCAAGATTAAGTCGGACTAGCTCTTGCCGAGGTCTTGTCGCTTCACTGACTCGGCGCTGAGCAAATTTTTTCTCGAGTGATCGAGAAAGAAAGAGAAGCGAACAAGCATGTAGAGTCCTTCGGCATTGGTTTTTGGATCCGAGTTCAATTCTCGGCGCCTCCACCAAAACACTTTGATTTTAGATTGCAGATTTTTCCGTCCTCACACGAAATCCTATGAGCACAACCACTCACCTGATGACTGCTGAAGAGCTAATCGAACTAGCCGATCATGGTCATCGACACGAGCTCGTAAAAGGACTACTCCTCACAATGTCTGCATCCGGAACCGATCACGGTCTCGTGACCATGAATCTGTCCCTTCTCCTCGCAACCTATATCAAGGTGAATAACCTTGGTGTTGCTCTCGCAGCGGAAACGGGATTCAAATTAGAAAGTAATCCCGATACAGTGCTTGCGCCAGACTTCTCCTTTATTAAGAAGGAACGAACTCCGCCGCGGACGACAAGCTACGCGGAATTGGCTCCAGATCTCGTGGTGGAGGTGAATTCGTCTACCAAGAGTCGTCGCTACGTCGAGCGGAAAGCGGGACAATGGCTATCATTCGGTGTTCAATCAGTATGGTGGTGAGTTGTGAGAACAAGACCGTTGAAGTTCTTTCGGCCAACGGCTCCAGAGCCATCTTCCTTCACTGAATCCGACGCGGTAACCGATGAAGACGTGCTTCCTGGATTTCACGTTCGCGTCTTCGAGATCTTCAACTGACCTTTGGATCCCAAACTTCCGATCGGAATTTTCGATAGTGGCGTAGGTGGACTCACCGTCTATCGAGCATTGCATGAACGGTTACCCAGCGAACGATTTGTGTACCTTGGCGATACCGCGCGCGTTCCCTATGGCACCAAATCACTCGCAACCGTTGAGCGATACGCTGTTGAGAATTCGAGATTTCTCGAGTCACACGGAATAAAATTACTCGTCGTTGCGTGCAACACTGCTTCGGCCCTCGCGTTACCCGCTATTCGAACTGCAGTTGAAGTGCCCGTGGTTGGCGTGATTGAACCTGGCGCTCGCGCAGCCGTGGCTACTACAGGAACGAGACAAATCGGTGTGATCGCGACGGAAGCAACAGTACAAAGCCACGCTTATTCGAAGGCGATAGCCGCTATCGACCCGGCCATTTCGGTAATCGAAAAAGCTTGCCCGTTGTTCGTGTCACTGGCGGAGGAAGGTTGGGCCGACTCAGACGTCGCGCGGATGGTTGCGCATGATTATTTGTCAGAATTGAAAGGGCGGTCAATCGAAGCGGTCGTTCTTGGATGCACTCACTATCCGATACTGCGAAACGTGATAGCAGACGCTGTGGGGTTTGGTGTTAAGCTGATTGACTCGGGCGAGGCCACAGCCGGAGAAGTGGAAACACTCCTCGATCGGTTGCAGCTCGCCAACGAAACACGAATCTTTGAACAGGAGCGACAACTCTGCGACGATCTAGACCATTTTTATGTTACCGACGCTGCGAGCCGCTTTGCGAAGGTGGCCGAGAGGTTTCTTGGTGCAGCACCTTCGATACTGGAAGCTGTGGAGGTTTGGGGGAACGATGAGCTTCACACGCAGTGATGGTCGGGCAGCTGGGGATCTACGGAGTGTAAAAATAACTCCGGGTTATTTGCCGTATGCCGAAGGTTCTGTGTTGATTGAGATGGGTAATACGCGCGTTGTTTGTGGTGCCTCGTTCGAAGAGCGAGTGCCGCCGTTCTTGCGGAACAGCGGACAAGGCTGGTTGACTGCGGAGTACGCGATGCTTCCACGAGCGACCCAAACGCGCACGCCGCGCGAGACCGGACGCGGCGGTCCATCGGGGCGAACGCATGAAATACAGAGGTTGATCGGAAGAAGTCTTCGCGCCGTTGCCGATATGAAAGCCCTCGGAGAACGCACGATCGCTATCGACTGCGACGTGTTGCAGGCGGATGGCGGAACGCGTACTGCGGCAATCACCGGTGCTTATGTCGCGTTTGCGCTCGCCAATCGACGACTGCTGGAGACTGGAAAAATCTCTCGCTCAACGGTGGTGAATCAAGTTGCCGCGGTGAGCGTTGGCGTGGTTGACAACACGGCGCTATTGGATCTGAAGTACGACGAAGATTCACGAGCGGAAGTTGATATGAACATCGTGTGTACAGGCGATGGTCGATTTATCGAGGTGCAGGGGACTGCGGAACGCGAGCCGTTCAGCCGGTCGCAGATGGACGATTTGCTCGAGCTTGCACACGGGGGCATTGCGACGTTGATCGGGCTGCAAAAGGCCGTGATCGACAGTAGTAAATGATTCGCGAATGGGGCAAAAGAGGACAACCGCAGAACGGCACGCAGGCATCTGAAATCAGGTGAAATCGCGCCGAAATCACGCGCGAAAAGGAGTTCAATACATGCGCAAAGTGGCCGGAGTTTTGTTGGTTCTGTTCGGACTGATGACAGTTGCGATTGCGCAACAGGTCTACACGAGCGACCAGCTGGAATATACGTTCGAGCTCCCATCGGCGACCTGGCACACTATCTCTGAACCGGATCCCGCTCATGCTCATATCGAGTTTGTTTATGGCGATAGGCTCGACGGTCATCTTCAAGTTAGAAAAGAAGTGGTAGAGGCGGGGATGACACCTTCCGCACTGGCACAACGTGATCAGGAATCGAAGCTGCGTTTTCTCCCGGGTTTTGTCGAAGGCAAAGTCGAACCGTTTAATGGGCGACTCGATGGAGTAACGATGTCGTATGAATTCGTCAAGGCAGGTAAGCCAATGCTCGGAAGAATCTACTACCTGCAAGCAGACAACCGCACAATTTATACGCTTCGGTTTAGCGGGCTCCGCGACAAGCTGGGACGCATCCGCAACCAGACCGATATGATGGCGAGATCTTTTAAGTTGAAATAAAGACTCAAGCAGTTTTTCTAAGCCGCGCGTTACTGCAAAGTACGCGCGGTTTTTCTTTGTTTCTTGTGCGATCAAAAACACCACCGGTTTTATACCGGTGGTCTAGTGTTACACTCCGGTCGTTGCCACCGCTTCGATGATCATGAAACTTAAGCTCGCCCCAGGTTTGACTATCAAACGATCTCGAATTCACGGCAAAGGATGCTTCGCCACCAAACCTTTCGCCGCCCGCAAAAAGATCGCCGAATATGCCGGTGAAAGGATCTCTAACGCCGAAGCGAATCGCAGAGCTCACCGCAAGACGCTGAGAATCTGTGCGATTAACAACCGCTGGAGTGTAGACGGCAGCCGAGGGGGGAACGGAACGCATTACATCAATCATTCGTGTCAGCCGAATGCGTTCATGAAGATCCTCTACAAGCACATTTTGTTCATCGCGTTGCGAGACATTCGCGCCGGCGAGGAGATCACAATCGATTACGAGACGACGCTGCATTCAGACGATAAGCGATGCATCTGTCGTGCACCGAAGTGCCGTGGCACGATCAACAAATGGTGAATAAAACGCGAAGAGAGGAAGGGTTCTTATCCCTTTTACCCTTTTCGCCCTTTCCCCTCCTTAGAGGCGCGGCAACGTGAAACTGAAAACCGATCCGCGTCCTTCTTCTGAATTCAGTGCGACTTCACCGCCATGTTGCTCGACTATTTCGCGCACGAACGACAGTCCTAAGCCGGTCGACTCCTCATCCTTTTCCTGTCCTTCACGAACGACGCGGTAAAACTTCTCCCATACGCGGTCTTTCGATTCCGCCGGAATTCCGAACCCGCGATCTTCGACAGAAACACGAACCACTTCGGCTTCAAGCGCTGTTGTAACTGTGACAGTTGTGCGTTCGGGGCTGTACTTAATGGCGTTGTTCACGAGATTTTTCACGGCTTGCGTAATCAAACTTTTATCTGCGGCCACCGGTGGAATGCGCTGTGCAGGTTGTTCCACGAGGCGAATTCGTTTCTTCTTAGCCATCGGTTGCATTGTGAGGAGCGTTTCGTGAACGACCTCATCAAGGCGCAGCGGGATTTTTAGTACCTCCTGTTTGTCCTTGCGTTGCAGCTGAGTAACTGCGAGGAACGTATTGATCATGCGCGACAGCCGCTGCGACTCGTTAGCGATGATGGTGACGAATTCCTTAGCTTGCTCCGGAATCGTATTGTCTTGCGTCAGTAACTCGGCAAAGCCATTGATACTTGTCAAAGGCGTCCGCAGTTCATGGGACATAAGCGAGATCATGTCGCTCTTTAACTTCTCATATTCTTTGCTGCGCGTTAGGTCGCGTACACAGACTGCTAAACCAGCCGGACTGCGTTCTGAGTTGGTTGGCTGAGGATCTTTAAGAATAGAAATGCGCAAACCGAGCGTCAGATTTCGATCTTCAAAACGAAGTTCGTTTTCGTAATCTGCCCCCGACTGCAATACTCTTCGAACAGCAATCGCCGGCTCATCAAAAGCTCCAGCCCGAAAACGATCGAGAAGCATAAAGATGTCTGCCTTTGCTAATTGATCTACCGTCATGCCGGCGTAGTGCAGGAGCGCCGGATTTGTCAGTGCGATCGTGCCGTCGAGATGAGCGATAGCAACACCATCTTCAATCATGTCAAGCGAGGTAGTCTCGTAACGCTGTTCAGCAAGCGAGGCAGTTAGAACGTCAAGCGCATCTAGCTTCTTGCGCGCGCCCGTGTGCGAAAAAAAGTTGATGGCGCGACCCATCTGCCGCTGGCTGCTGACTCGTTCACGTTTAAGGTTACGCGCAAATTGGGAACCGACAGCTTCAAGCAAAGGACGATCTTCGTCATTGAACTTCGTTCCGAGACGAAGCAATAAGGCGCCGACGTTTTCGCTTTCGTGAGTCAGTGGCACAGCTACCGTGACCTGATTGTCTTCGGCCGCTTCGATAACGAGTTGCTGTCGCGACAACGCACGTTTGCAGTGACCGATGCCATCACGCCACACGGAGTTTCGATTTGGCTGCTTGCCATTACTTGAAGCTTTCAATCTGGCCAGCGTCTGTAGTCCCGACGAATCATCACAACAGAACACTACTGCTTCGCGAAGGGGCAGCACTGTTTGCAGAAGCTTCAATCCGCTTTCAAATCGACGAGCGACGTGTTCGGTGTCAACGTGGTCAGCGCTCAGCCGGCGAATCACCCTGCGCGTGAATTTCCGATCCATTTCCCAGAGTCGCTTCAATTGAACCAACGTGATCGAGAAAGCGGTGCCGTACAGATATAACGACACTTGGAAATCAATTGAAGAGAACCGCTCAAGGAAGAGTCCCAGAGTTATTACAAAGACAACAGCACTGAAAAGAAACGGAAGAGCGCCTTTGCCGCCCAACCGATTTAGCGTGACCCCGATGAGCAGACAAAACACGCTAAGCACAATGGCGGTCACTTCAAAGTCGGGTGCACTGGCGGTCGTACCCGGCTCGGCGATTGAGAAGAACTTGCTAAAACTTGGGATCAGGTTGAATTGTGAGAGACCGAGGCACACGGCTGCAGCGATAAGGGCGAGCAGAGCTGCAAAGACATCGGATTTCAGTGCTTTCGATTGGCTCAAGCGATGTTGGGGGCGACGAGGTGTCGCGACTTTCTTGGGAATGGCTTTGTGAGTGAAAAAGCCGCACGAATTATACCGTGGCCAACAAGTTTTATCTAGTCTGTTTGAGAGATTTTACTGCGGTAATCAGTGCAGACTCTTCATCCGGGAACACTGTTCGTAAATCTAGCATGACTTGGTTTTCGAAGATCCGACCAACGATGGGTGGCTGCGACGCTCTAAGTTGCCGTTCGATGTCTTCCGCCGACAGCTCGTCATGAGTCAAGGAGATCGCCGTTGTGGCCAGGTTTGCTGTCGGCCCGGCTCCGCCCCCAAGCGCCGAGTCGGACTCCAGCAAAGATACCTTCAGTCGAGTGTTTTGGTTCGAGATCTGTTCAACTACACGTTGTGCACGCGAACGGAGGTCTTCACGACTCAATGAAAGCATCTGCATGACCGGAAGCTCTTCAGTTTCGACGGCTCTTCGGTACGACTCGAGAGACGCTTCCAGTGCCGCAAGTCGCAGCTTATCAATCCGCAGTGCGCGATAGAGCGGGTGTTTGCGCAAACGATTAACTAAGTCAGCCTTCCCCACAATTAGACCCGCCTGCGCAGATCCCAAAAGTTTATCCCCGCTGAAAGAGATGAGGTCCGCGCCGCTTGCCACAAGCTCAGCGACACTGTGTTCGTCTGTCACACCGTACGCGCTTAAATCCGTCATCTGCCCCGAGCCGGCGTCTTCGTAGAGTGGAAGGTTTGCCTCCCGCGCGAGTTTCGCCAACTCGGGAAGATCTGGTGAGCTGGCAAAACCGACGATGCGGTAGTTTGAAGGATGAACGCGCATCAACAATCGCGTTTCTTTAGTTATCGCACGACGGTAGTCGTCGACACTTGTGCGGTTGGTTGTGCCCACCTCAACCATGCGTGTTCCTGAAGTTGCCATGACATCAGGAATACGAAAGTCCCCACCGATCTCAACTAACTCTCCACGTGAGACGATCGTTTCGCCATCCCTTGCCAGGACGTTCAAGATTAGAAGCGCAGCCGCTGCACAGTTATTGACGACAAGCGCCTCTTCGGCACCGGTTAATTGGACCAACAGTGATTCGACACGTATGCCGCGGCGACCACGACTGCCTGTTGCCGTGTCATATTCCAGATTGCAATAACGCGCTGCTCGTCGAATTGCCTCGAGCGCGCATTCAGATAACGGAGCGCGTCCGAGGTTTGTGTGGAGTACAACGCCGGTGGCGTTAATGATGTGCGTAAGCCCGGTGAGCCGCTCTTGTTCGAGCGCTGCTTCGAGTCGGCGCTCTGCTTCTTGCAAGAGACTTGCAGTCGTGTGCTCTTCAATGGGACGGCCGTTGATGGCTGTATTCGATCGAGCCAGTGCACGGATGTCTGCAACGGCGGTGCGAGCGAGTGTCGTCAATTGTTTTGAACCAATGGAGCCCTTTAACCTTTGTGCAGTCGGTGTGCGCAACACCTCACCCACCGATGGAATCAGACGGAGGCCGTCGCTGGCAGCTTTTGTTGGTTTCGGCATTGAAGAAGGAATCTTTAAGGCTGGCGGCAAGCATAGCGCGAGGAGGCAATGTCGGCAAATAGGCAGGTTTAGGGCTCAAAAACAAATTATTTGACACCCGGCTTTTCGATTCCCTAGACTGCAATCAGCGACGTCACCTTGACGATCCCACCTCAACACCTGCCTCAGGAGACAATGATTAGGTGTCAATTCGGAACAACAAATTTGCTCGAAACAAGGAACAGCTAAGAACAAAAAACAAGTACGCGCTTGGAGAGAATCAGCCTACGCCGGATGAACAGTTAACGCGTCTCGAAGAGGACATCAGGCGTTTGAAGGTGGAATTTGACATCTACTTCAACGGCGCGTCGAAACGTCCTCCTTATGACACTAAAGGCCGGGTGGACACATTGCTGAAGCGTCTTGCCGACGATCGCTCGCTCTCATTTGCTCAACGCTATCGGTACAACTCTTTGACGGCGCGCTATAACTCGTTTCGAGATTTATGGCGCCGGACGATCCAGGGAAGAGAAGAAGGAAAGGACCCGGCTTCGGCAGCACGTGCGACATCGAAGATCAATGAGTCGCACGACACAGAGGCAGTGTCGTTTGTTTGTGCGGATGCTCACAAGGAAGTCGAAACTGTTAAGCACCTGTACGAGTCATTGATGGAGGCGAAACAAAGGTGCGGCGAACCGACCGAGGGTTTTTCGTTCCCTAGATTTCATCGGTTAATCGCGTCAAAGGCTGATGGCATCAAGGATCGATCAGGCTCCGCAAAGGTAACTTTCTCCGTCGCAATTGAAGGTGGTCACGTCAGTTTTAAAGCGCGAGGCGACTGACGAACTTGAGAAAGCAGGAGATCAAAAAAGGCGACCAACTGGTCGCCTTTTTTATATGAGCTTACCGGACCCGTGACCGGAAGCAGTCAGTGGCTTTGCTAACGCAAGCCGGGGAGACATTTACATCTTGGTCACTTTTTCGGCCTGTGGTCCCTTGGGGCCTTGCGTCACCTCGAACTCGACTTCCTGACCCTCTTCGAGAGTCTTGAAGCCGTCGCCCTGAATGGCGCTGTAGTGCACGAAGATGTCCGAAGAGCCTGGCTGCTCGATGAAACCATAACCCTTCGAATTGTTAAACCACTTGACCTTACCGGTTATTCTAGACATAACAACGAATCCTCCTAACGATTCGGTAAAACGGGTGTGAAAGCTCTGGAAGCTTTCGCACCGACTAGGTTAATGCTGTGTGAGCCTGCTGGCGCTTGGAGGGCGCTAACTGAAACACAACCAACAAAAAAAGCATGCCGAACAGCGCGGTGGCGCAATTCAACATGCGTTACTTACGGGGGCAAAACCTACGAAACTCATTGCTGTAAAGCTTTTGTTCGGGAATGCGGGGTTCTCTGGACTACTGGGCCCTGCATTAAAACGACGGCGCATACTAAGCGAAAGCGATTTCTCGTGTCAAGCCCCAAAAACTTGTACGTTAAAGCGTAACTTAAGGTAAAGCAGAATTTAGCTGCTGTTACGCCAGCAGCCTCACCGCATGCGAAACGGTTCAAGCAAATAATTTAGCGGGTTTACAGGTTCATCGTTGATACGAACCTCATAATGCAGATGTGGTCCAGTCGAGCGACCCGTCGAGCCGATCCGTCCTACTAACTGACCGCGGTAAACCGTCTGATTGAATGCAACGTCGATGTGCGAGAGGTGCCCGTACCGCGTCGTCAGCCCTCCGCCGTGATCGACGATTACCAACTGTCCATAGCCGTTTTGCCAGCCTACGAATGAGACGGTTCCGCTAGCTCCGGAAACAACGGGAGCACCCCACGGCGCCTCGATGTCCTGACCATAGTGAAACTCGTAGCCGCTACCACCGAAAGGATTTCGTCGTCCACCGAAACCACCTTCGAGTGTTCCATCGACGGGCCAAATGGTTGGCGTGTAACCATGTCCCCGTAAAACGCTTTCATAAGTTCTCAATTTCTGCTCAAGGCGATTCATCTTTGCTTGCAGAGCGTCAAGCGCGTGTTCATCAAGGGGAAGAGCAGGGCCACCGGCGCCACCGCTAGGCGCGTCGGTAACCACGCCGGACTTCTCTGCCAGTTTTCTCGACGTGTCTTCGACCTTTTCGACTCGATTGTTGAGCTTCTCTAACTCCTGTCGTTGCCGAGTGTTTTCTTCGCGCAACCGTTGGTTCTCAAAAGTTGTTTTCAAGTGCGCGGCTTGTTGAGTCAACCCATAAATGCCATAGACGGCACCCGCGGTAATCACAAACGTAATGACGGCGGCGGTGGTGACTGTTTTTCTTTCTATCCGAATTCTTTGGATCCGAGAGCGGGATCGGGAAGTGTGGGCAATAATGAAAGCGTAGAATCTCTCTTCTTTGACCATATCAATGTACTCCTTTTGCAAGCGCCGGGGAACGCATTCGAAGCGCGAGCAACGCAATACATACCGACACGCCTAAGCGAAATGACTTGCTAGTTCTTAGTGTTATTGACTAGCGAACCTAACCTGGAGATTTGCAGCGGTTGGATTGAAACCCCGAGGCCCCTCCGAGGTGAAACCCATCCGGCCGGCCTGCAACGGGGACTGACCCTATCACACGAGGAAATCCGTTTGCAACCCCGCGAAAAACAGCCGATCGCGGAAAACCACGAGCAGGAGCCGTAGAAAGGAGCAGGGACAATAGAAGGGAGCAGGGGCAGTAGGAAAGAGCAGGACGGATTTGCGGATCCGTCTTTCCTGCACCTGCCTGCTGCCCCTGCTCCTGTCTACTGATCTAGATCTCTTCAGCGTCGCGTCGACGTCGCGAACGATCGCGGAAGATAGCAAGAATGATCATCACGAGAACTGCTATAAAGATCACAACGATGGCGATCTTTACCGCGGCGAGCAAAAAGCCGACCAGGACGATCAGCTGTTTTAATAGAGCAATGATAACGAAAACGAGAGCGACGATAGCTCCCAGTCCACCACCGATTTTAAGTATTCCACACATTGAAAACGTGTCCTTCGCTGAACTAACCGCGACTACGAGCGCCGTTCAAAAGGTAACGGAGTAACATCCCTTCTGCCAAACTGAGTTGTCTCACCAGTCTTGAATGTCGCGGTATCGACTACGCGAGTGTTCGTTACCACAGACGGCGGCGGCCTCCGCGAATCAAACCGGACGATTCGATCTGAAGACTTACCACGTCTTAAGTAGTCGAACAACATATAGGCACCCAAGGCAACAAGCGCAACTGGCAGCAGCTCTTTGATCGGTAACTGTACTCCGAGGAGCGTGTGTAACAGGAAGAGCGTGCCGAGAATGATCAGGGTGATGCCCCACGCGAATGGATTGCCGTAAAGTCGTCGAGCAATCACATCTTCTTCAGCGTCAGGCGACAGTCCAGATTTCATGAGCTGAGCTGTTCGGCATGCGTCGACTGCCGCGAACAACCAGGTGCCCAGCACTCCCAGCACGAAGAAGTGCAAACCCGTCATCACTGCCATCTGAAAGAAGCTCGCGAAGATCGCGAAGTGCACGACTGCTTTTGAAGTTTGTCCGTTGTATGCGGCGCCGAGTCCGGGAACGAACGAAAGCAGCGTTGCGACGAATGGCGAACTCTTGCGTCTGAGAATGTGCGATGGATGCGCGTGCGAATGATGTCGGAGCAACTCAACGCCGGCGACGATGCAGTCCTGGCAGAAAGGAAAACCTTTGACGCGATGATCACAAGCAGGACACAGCCAGCGCGCACATTGGTTGCACTGAACCACCGCCGGGTTTTTCGCATGGTAGCTGCAGTACATCACGGCGCTCATCTCCCTACTTGTTATGCCCGTTCTCTTTTGGTTTAGCTGCGGTGGGCTTTTGCTGATCTTTTTGTTCGCTCGGTTTTACAGCACCCGGTGGTGTTTGGGATTCACCCTCGACAAGTTGTTGAATGTTTTTCGGATTTCCACTCGTTCGAGCTGCTAACTGAATCCCTGCATCGTATACGCCGCTAATCGAGCCGTCGGCTGACACGGTGTTTGTAAGCACGATGATCGCAACCAACAACATCGTCGCGACGGTCGCAAACTGTGGAGTGATGATCGGATCAAGCAAGGAACGCAATGATGATGCGAGCCGAGATGTCCACGGAGCCTTTACATCGACGGGGGTAACGGTTCCCAGGGTAGCCT
>JBKPMX010000084.1:0-10814 GCA_046765655.1 Acidobacteriota bacterium | reverse complement strand
CCTACAGAGAGCGTCGTGTAAATGGCTCTTGAATATGCCAAAAGATCAGCGCTTCTTTCGCAACGGCTTTGCCGCCTGATGTGAGGCGACGGCTCCACCTCGCCGTCGCTGTGATTGTTGTTGTCGGGCTCTGCCCCTGGTTCGGGCTCTGCCCTGAAGGAATCGTTTGAATGCAAGGCGTCGGTAGAGGGGCGAAGCCCGAACCTGGGGCAGAGCCCAGATCCAAGATACCTCTACGGCGAGGCGGAGCCGTCGCCTCACATCAGGCGGCAAAGCCGTAGTCAAAAAGTTTGTCAAAAAACGGAGTCTTAAGAACTTGCTACTCTGAGAGTTCCAACGAGACACGGAGCGGCGCGGCCGCGCCGCAGCCGTAAGAACTTAAATCTTGCTGCCTCCAATTCTACTGTGCTAAGTTTGCGGAGCTACAGTCATTGTAGTTTTCTTAGCCCTTCCTCTTGATTCTTCACGCTGCTTCATAACTGGTTTTCACTATGAAATACTTTCGCTCGTGTTCCCTGGCCGTCGTAATTCTTTCTCTTCTTATTACCGGTTGTTTTCGGAAATCTGACTACGTACCGATCAGTAAACAGAGTTTGAATGGCTCAGGAAAACTCTACCTTGTCCCACTCGGTGAATTCTCAAAGCTCGTTGCGGAAGAACTTGCCTCTTACTATAAAACCAAGTACGGGATCTCTGCTGAAACGCTACCGACTGTACATATCCCGCCATCGGCCAGGAATGCTGAGCGGCAGCAGCTAATTGCTGAGGAGGCTGTCGACCTAATGAGACGGGTGAATTCGGAAATCAGTGGAAATCCAAATGCAATTCTGATCGGACTCACCACGGAGGACATGTATATCTCACAGTACGACTGGCGGTTCAGTTTTAGTTGGCGGGAACAGGGAAAGTATGCGGTCGTATCCAGCGGCAGAATGAACCTCGGAAACGTGTCGGAGGACGAGACTCGCAAACGGTTTCGTAAGATGGTGACGAAGAATGTGGGCATTCTCTACTTCCATTTGCCACAGAGCGATGACCCACGAAGCGTGCTCTATCGTAACGTCGGTGGAATCCGGGAATTGGATTATATGGGAGAAGAGTTTTGAGGAGCGGTATATGATGTGCCCCAGCCTCAATTAAGGTAAGTTGGAAACAAGACAGCGTCAGCAAAAGCGAAACAAGCCCGCGGAGCGGGCGACATATTTGGAGTGCGGCGACTAGTCGCCGCTTTTCAAAGCGCTGACAAGTCAGCGCACTCCATATGGCTATCGCCCGCTTCGCGGGCTCTATGATTTGATTGGTGGCTTGGTCCTGGGGCTGACGCCCCAGGCTCTATGCTCTTGCCTGCTCCGCAGGCAAACATCAACGCCTCTGACAGATGAAACCCGATCATGTCCTCACGCCACGAAGTCGTACAACTCGAAGCTGCCGGGCTCCCGAAGTGATCTGTTGCGCTTTACTTTTCAACACCTATCTTCCTTAGCAGCGCCGCGAATCGAGGATCCGAGCGGAGTGGATCGACTTTGGGATCAACTTTCAAACTTAATAGTGCCTCTTCGTGCCGCTTGTAACTTCGTTCAAGACAGTCGAAAGCACTATCGTTCTCGCCGAGAGCGGCATATACCAATGCCAATCCACGATAAATTTGTTCAGTCACTAGTGGGTCACGCGTCACGTCTTCGATCAGTCTTTTTGCCTCTTCTCTCTGCCTTGAAACCGCGTAGAGCTGCGCCAGAGCAACAGTCTCTTCGACTCTATTACGCGTGAGCGCTCCCCATTTCTCGTTTTCAACAATCGCTTTTTCGAAGTCTTGCTTGCCTTGATACGCGAGCGAGAGAAGGCGATGTGCCGCGGCATAATTCGGATCTAACTCCAGGGTTTTTCTGGCCATCTCTATCGCTTCGTCGTATTGCCGGTTGTAATACAGCGCCATTCCCTTGTCTTTGTGTATTGCTTGTGAAACCGGATCCAGTTCTGCGGCCCGTGAAATCATTCGGAGAGCTTCTTCAAGTCTGCCCATGTCCAGAAACCATGTCGAATACCAGTGGTGCGCTGTTGCATAGTTCGGATTTAATTCAAGCGCCAGCTTGAATTCCTTCGCGGAGTTCTCCCAATCCCACTTGGTCAACATGAGTAGACTCGCAAGTGACGTGTGGACTTCTGCCAGCCGATTGTCAATTTCCAATGCTTTGTCAGCTGCCGCCTGCGCCTTCGGGTATAACTCCTTACGCGGAATGTTTCCGAACTCGCCTAACAAACTGTACGAGTCGGCAATTCCAGCCCACGCAAGCGCATACTGCGGATCATTTTCGATTGCCTGTTCGAAATACTTAATCGCAGTTTTTAGTCCTGCTTCACTTCTCTTGTTCCAGAAGAAACGACCCTGCAGATAAAGTTGATAAGCTCCGGTGTTTTCCGTGAAGCGCTTCTTCAGATTTTGCTTTTCGTCAGGTGACAGTCGGAGTTGAAGTGCTTGAACGATTTCCACCGCAACCTTCTCTTGAATGTCAAAAATGTCCGCCATAGTGCCGCGATAGGTTTCCGCCCACACGTAGACGTCACGCAAGGCGTCAATCAGTTGCGCAGTAATTCTTAGATCTCTACCTTGTCGCCTCACACTTCCTTCCAACAGATACTGCACACCGAGCTCGCCCGCGGTTTCCCTATGCGTCTTCCCTTCTTTCACGTAGTGCATGGTTGAGCCACGCGCGATCACTTTGAGCATTTGCAGTTTGGAGAGATTCATTATGATCTCTTCCGTCAAACCCTCGCTAAAATACTCGTTGTCCTTTTCAGCACTGAGATTCGCAAACGGCAACACTGCTATTGAATTAAGAAAAGGAGACGGTTGAATTTGGGCAGTGCTCTGGCCAGATCCGCTGCGAATGATTTCAGATTCAACCAACAATCGAGTTTGCAACTGCTGCAGATCAATGAACAATTCTTTCGCAGACTGGTAACGATCCTCTCTATTCTTGCGTACTGTCTTGGCGATGATACGTTCAAGCTCGGCAGGCGTATCACTGCGATGCGTGAGGATTGACGCTGGTTCTGCATTAATAATGTTTGCCCATACATCCGGCATCGTTTCTCCCGGAAATGGTTGTTGATGCGTCAGCATTTCATAAAGCACACAACCAAAACTCCAAATGTCTGTTCGTGCATCGGTCTCCTGACCTCGGGCTTGCTCCGGCGACATATAGGCAACCGTTCCCATGATCATGTTCAGGCTGGTTCTTATCTGCATTTTGGTCTCAGCTTCTTTATCAACTTCTGAACCCTCCAAACGGATCAGTTTCAGAAGCCCAAAATCCAGAATCTTAACGATCCCATCATCGCGAACCATGATGTTATCGGGCTTGATGTCGCGGTGAACGATGCCGGCCCGATGTGCTGCATCGAGCGCAGAGACTACCTGGAGAGCAATCTCAAGTGTTGACTTCAGACTCAGTGAGTCCATGTTTAGTCGCATCTTGAGAGTTTCCCCTTCGATGTATTCCGTGGCGATAAAATGCAGACCATCAATCTCACCGATTTCATGAATGGTAATGATATTTGGATGATTGAGGGCAGACGCAGACTTTGCTTCACGCACAAAGCGGCTCATCCGATCGGTGTCTTCAGCAAGCTTTGGTGGCAGAATTTTCAAAGCCACGCGACGATCAAGCGTGGTGTCTTGAGCGAGATACACCTCGCCCATTCCGCCCCTGCCTAGTTGCGAGCGGATTTCGTAGCGACCTATTTTTGTGCCAGCATCAAGCGTCATCACTTTGCTCGCCAAATCGCACGTAGCTATGGCGCGCGAGCCCGACACGAGTCCCGAGGGGAGTATTCGG
Organism: Acidobacteriota bacterium; assembly: GCA_046765655.1. GTDB lineage: Bacteria > Acidobacteriota > Blastocatellia > Pyrinomonadales > Pyrinomonadaceae > PSRF01. Next base: position 6,978 of record JBKPMX010000084.1, on the reverse strand, counting down.
AGTTTAGATCAGATTTCAACAAACAAGTTAACACGGTCCTGCTTTCGTTTTTCACACAGATGCTTCGTTCTTCAGGCCGTCAAAAATAGCTTCGCGTGAATCGCAGTCAGTGCCACGTCGCGGGGAAATCTATTCAGTACCATCCGCGGTAGCGGATGGCCTAGACTCAAGCACAATTCTTCCGTGTCGGCTCGTGATCGAATAGACAGAGAGTGGCGCATTGTGAGTCCAGGCCATCCGCTACCGCGAACGGTACTGAATCGGCTTCGCACCGCGAGGGGGTACTGACCTCATGTCACTGAAGCTGGATTTCTCACCGTGTGTGAATTCTAGATCTTCACTCGTCTTGTTTTGTGTGAGTTCGTGTGGATTCGTGGACCGTCTCTGCTCAGAAACACGATCGATAAAATCACACGAAATAACCACGAACAAGAAACAGATGGTAATCCGAGTCTTGATACAGTCTCTAAAGCAAGGGGAGACTCCCCACATATACATGCATTGGCGAAAAGCCTAAATGATTAACAGACAGAGGTGTACGTAAAATCATGGCACAAACATCACAAGCAAAAGCGCAAACAATGCAGGCCGTAGCTCTCGATAAGTTTGGCGGTCCCGAGGCATTAAAAATACAAAACATACCCATCCCCCAAATTGAACCGCAAGAGGTTCTAATTCGGGTTGAAGCTGCCGGCGTCGGGGCGTGGGATCCGTTTGAGCGAGAAGGTCGATTTGTCGAAATCATGGGGACCAAACCCTCATTTCCCTACGTGCTTGGCACGGATGGGGCAGGCACGATCGCCGCAGTCGGCAAAGATGTAAATCGCTTCAAAGAAGGCGACCGCGTTTATGCCGCAGCGCTAGCGAATCCGAAAGGTGGCTTCTACGCCCAGTATGCTGCGGTTAACGCCGATAATGCTTCGCTGATTCCCGGCAACTTAACGATTGAACAAGCTGCTGTGTTACCCACCGATGCGTTGACCGCGCTGACGGGTTTGGAAAAAGTACTTCGTTTGAAGGCGGGCGACTCGTTGATGGTTTTCGGCGCGAGCGGAGGCATTGGACACCTGGCACTGCAACTGGCCAAACGTCTCGGTGCCAATGTGTTCGCGATCGCTTCCGGTGACGACGGTGTGCAGCTTGCAAAAGAACTGGGAGCCGACGTTGCGGTTGATGGACGCGGCGACAATGTTCTGCAGGCAGCCAGAGAATTCGCCCCGAAGGGACTCGATGCTGCACTTGTTACGGCGGGAGGCGAGCTAACTGATGAAGCCTTGTTAGCGATTCGCCAAGGCGGACGCATCGCGTATCCACATGGCGTGATGCCTGAGCCGACTGCGCCTGACGGTGTCGCCATTGAGGCCTACGATGGGGAAAATAACCCGGCGCTCATCGAGAGACTCAACGGCTTGATCGATTCTGGTCCATTTGAAGTCCACGTCGACAGAACGTTTCGCCTGGAAGAAGCCAGCCAGGCGCACAAGGCGCTTGATGAACACCATCTAGGCAAGATTGCGTTGCGGGTTGGGTGAAGATCGGAGCGTGAGACGATTCAACTAGACTTATGAGAATTCTGACGCCGGCGATCCCTTTTGGCACGTTGCGTCGGCGTCTGTAGTCGCCCGACCAGAACTTGTGATCGGTTCAGAAAGGCATTGCGGATTGGTAGTGCTCTATCGTCTCCTCCTGCTTTCTCGCCGTATTTGAATTCTAAATCTTTACTCGTCATATTTTGTGTTAGTTCGTGTGAATTCGTGGATTGTCTCTGCTTAGAAAAACAAGATCCACGAAACCACACGAAGCGAATTAGTCACTCTTTGGTGTCTTCCTTGACGCACATTAGACATAGCGTGCGTTCGAATCGAGACCCGCTAACTCCATTCTCAGCTTTTCCGGAATTTTCTGGATCACCTGAAGTCAATAGCCGTCATATCGAACGTGTGGGTATCGAACGCCTACCCCTTGACGCGAAATCAGTTGTCGCGAAGGCAATGATGGCCATACTCAACACTAGATCCGAAACCAGGAAAAGGAGAAAACCATGGACCAAGCTGCTGCTACGAAACAAGTCACCGAGCAGGCGACTAACAGGACCGCTATCCGTCCCTTTCATCTGAATATTCCAGAAGCGGAACTAGACGAAATGCGCAGGCGCATTACGGCGACGCGATTCCCGGACAAGGAAACCGTCGTAGATTTTTCGCAAGGCGTGCAACTCGCATTGATGCAAGCGCTCGCCCGCTACTGGGCCACCGAATACGACTGGCGGAAGGTTGAAGCGAAGATCAACTCGTATCCGAATTTCATGACCGAGATTGACGGGCTCGACATCCACTTCATTCACGTCCGCTCGAAACATGAAGATGCGATGCCGCTCATCGTCACACACGGCTGGCCTGGCTCGCCCATCGAGCAGCTGAAGATCATCGAACCGCTGACCAACCCCACGGCTCACGGCGGCAGCGCGTCGGATGCCTTCCACGTGGTGATACCGTCCGGGGCCGGCTACGGGTTTTCAGGTAAACCCACTACGCCCGGTTGGGACCCGGCTCGCATGGCGCGCGCCTGGACCGAGCTGATGAAGCGCATCGGGTACAGCCGATTCACGGCACAGGGTGGCGATTGGGGTGCGTTCGTCACGAACGCTATGGCTCAACAGGCTCCTCCGGAGTTGATCGGCATCCATGTGAACTTTCCGGGTACCATGCCCTCTGACGTTTCGAAGGCGCTTCAGTCCGGCGGCCCCGCGCCGGCGGGTCTGTCGCCTGAGGAGCAGCACGCATACGACCAGCTCGCGTTCGCCTTCCAGCACCTGCCTACGCAGTTTATGATGATCGCACATCCGCAAACCCTCTACGGATTGGCGGACTCACCGGTCGCCCTTGCCGCCTGGATGATCGACCACGACGTGGCGAGCTATGGCCACATCGCTAAACTCTTCGTCGATGGGGAGCCCTACGGCGACCTTACACGGGACGACATCCTCGACAACATCACGCTTTCCTGGTTGACGAACACCGGAGTGTCTTCAGCTCGGCTCTACACGGAATTCACGGGCGGCTTTTTCCACGACTTGAGCATCTCCGTTCCGGCTGCCGTTAGCGTTTTCCCTGAGGAGATTTACCAGGCTCCGCGGAGTTGGACCGAGCGCGCCTACAAAAATCTCATCCACTTCAACGAGCTTCCGAGGGGCGGCCACTTTGCAGCCTGGGAACAGCCGCAACTGTTTTCAGAGGAAGTTCGGGCGGGCTTTAGATCGCTGCGCGGATAGCAGCAGTTGTCGATGGCGCATTCTACGCTCGCTTTGGGCACTCAACTGCAATGGCCCATCATTGAAAGCGACCAACGAATGTCCGATACGCTTTATGAAGCGTATCGGACATTCGTTGCCTCACTCCGTCAGAAACCAGCTTTGTACCCACCCGCTACTGCGTGGTGGTACTGACTGTTTTCCACTGTGTTGAGTGTTCCGCAAGTCGACGACAAGCTGAAGCGGATCGGACATTCGTCCGGGGCGGCTGCGGAGATGAATTCGCGCAAGTCCTTACCTGAATCCAGTTGAAACATTTCTACTGCTATGTCGTCTTTCCTTAAGTGGACTAACGATCTCAATGTGCGTCATAAAACTCAGTTGATGTGGAGGATTCGCAGATGAATGTGCAGAGGTACGCGAGGGTTGCCGGAGTTCTTTTCCTAGTTTCGCTCGTGGCCGGTGGATTTGGTGAAGGCTATGCGCCGTCCAGAATCATCGTGTCGGCCGATGCGGCGGCGACCGTTGCAAACATTACCAATGCCAATTTTTTTTACCGGCTGGGCTTTGCGGCCTTCCTGATCGAATCGTTGTGCGATATCACGCTGGTTTTGATCTTTTACGCGCTACTCCGGCCTGTGAGCCGAGAGCTCTCTCTGCTCGCAGCGTTCTTTGGTCTGGTTGGGACCGCCGTCTTCGCCGTCGGGGAACTCTTCTACATAGCGCCAACGCTGCTTCTTGGAAACACGTCATACCTGACAACGTTCTCCACGGATCAAATCAACGCACTCGTCCAGCTTTCGCTCAGGTTCGCCTCGCTTGCCGGGATGGGCACCACCGCATACTACGGGATGAGTTGGCTGGTGCGCGCCTACCTGATCGCGCGTTCGGGTTACCTGCCGAAGTTTCTCGGCGTGCTTATGGCAATCGCCGGCGCTGGATTCGTCGTAAGAAATTTTCTGCTTATCCTCGCTCCTGCCTATGCATCGACATTGCTGCTCTTGTTGATGTTTCCCGGCGCGCTAATCCTGACCATTTGGTTGCTGGTCAAGGGAGTTGACCTGAGGAGATGGGATGAGAGGGTGAGCGCAGCGGCGTAGCGACTCCACGAGAAAATACCTTACGCTTTGCGCTTGCGAACCGTGACGGGGCTGTGGCCCGTCCAGCGTTTGAATGCATGAGAGAATGCGGCCTGGTCTGAAAACCCAACCAGATAAGCAGTTTCGTTTACCGAAAGCTTTTTGTCTTCTAAATATTTCACGGCCATCCGATGACGCAGTTCATCGAACACCCTCTCAAAGGTAACACCCTCAGCCTTTAATCTACGAAACAGCGTCTGACGGCTCATTCCTAATTGACGCGCGATCACATCCACACTCGTCGCGCCGCTTTGAAGATTCGCCGTCAATAACTTCTCTACCTCGCTTCGAGTCGTTTTCGAACTCTCAAGATTCTTGAGCAACTCTTCCGCATGCGCAGTCAATGCCTTCGACAGGTGGGGATTCGCGCGCGGCAAACTCACTTCCAGGAACTCTTCATCCAACGAGAATGCGTTCATGTTGCTGTTGAAAAAAATTGGTGCTCCGAAGATTCGATCATATTCCGCACGATAGCCTGGCTCTTTGTGCGTGAAGCGAATCGCCTTGGGAAATGTCAGGCGAGCGAGCTCGGGTATTGACGACCACATGGCCCGCACGGTCGTCACGGTACGTGCGAAAGCCGACTCAGCCAGTAGCGAACTATCCATGTAGGCTTCAAACCTGGATTTCAACCAGACATCGCCACCTTCACGAACTAACTCGATCGCGTCTGCATTTCCACCATCATCAGGATCGAGCGCGAGCCGCGCATAACGATTGATCATCGCCGGTCCCGACGCAATGTCACTCACTGTGTCGCCGAGGAATCCTACAATCGAGATGTCTTGAAGTCTGACGGCCTCGCCGAACAGAAGTGCAAGCGCCGGCTCGTTGCACAACTCGATCCCGGCCTGCATTAGGACTATGTACGTGGATAGTGAGATCCGGCGCTCTGGATCTTTAAGCTCGTCGAGAGACAGATGCGATCGCTCGAGCAGCGTCGCGGGATTGGCGCCTCTCGACACCGCAAATTCCAGAAATGCTTTTGGGTAGCCGGCGGCGATGGTGGGATTTGGCATTTGCTACGGACCCTTGCAACACCCGAACATCCTTTTGATACGTCTAAGCATGGGCATTGGTTTCGACCACAGATACGCTGCGCGTGTGACTTACTGATAAAGGAGAACCAATGCGAAAACTTACGATGCTAATCGTACTCGCCGCCGCGGCCTCGGTCGTATCGGCGCAGGAGATGCGCATGCCTGTGTCGACAACTGCTCCGTCACAGTCCGACGCGCAAAAAGCGTTTGAGAAACTGAAAACGCTGGCGGGATCGTGGCAAGGAACCATCATGGGCATGTCCATGCAAGAAACCATTCGTGTGACATCCAGAGGTAACGCGATTCTTCACGAGATGACATCGAGCGCCATGCCTGACAATCCGATCACGATGATTTACGTAGACGGAGACCGGCTGCTCTTAACGCATTATTGTGACTCGGGGAACCGACCACGAATGGAAGGAAAGATGTCAGCGGACGGTAACACCGTGGAATTCAACCTCGTGGACATAACTGGGAATACGGATAAAGGATTCATGAACCGTATTGTATTTACGCTCGTTGACGCGAATCATCATAACGGCGAGTCCAATTTCACGCTGCCAGGCAATAAGTCGCTGGGTGTGAAGGGCGTCTTTCAACGAACAAAGTGATGCGTCTTGTTTTGTGTGAGTTCGTGTGAATTCGTGGATCGTCTCTCCCGGAGAAAAACACGATCAACGAAACCACACGAAAGGTAATTGGTTCCCCGAAAGCTTTTTTGTTTCGTTGACGTCCGACGAGGTGACCGAATTGAACCGATCACAAAATGTGATCGGTTCAGAAAGGCATCTATTCCGATGGGTTGCGGTTCTAACACCGGCGCTCAGGGCATGTAGCGTGCAAGTCCGAGTTGAGTAGACACCTGACCAACCACAACAATTCCCCCGTCTGCCTGACGCGCTAGCCCACCCCAGGCATGATCATTGCCGCCATAAAAATCGGTAAGCACAATGCCAGTTCCGTCAGAACCGAACGTTGTATCCGGAGTACCATTCGAATTGAAGCGGCCGACAGCGAAATCTCCGTTTGTGTTGGCTGAGGTCTCCACATATCCCGAAAACACTATTCTACCGTCGGACTGTACCGCAAGTCCGTGTCCGTACACAGCGTTGTGGTCGCCCGTAATACCAGCGGTAACTTTCCCCCCGCTTCCGAAACTGAGATCAAGTTGACCGTTTTCGGTATAGCGCACGAGGGCGAACATTTGGCCGTTAGTACTATCGGTAAGCGTGTGTCCTGCTATGACGATGTTGTTGTTCGCATCAATGGCGACTGCTTTCGCCTGGTCAGAGTATCCCGCAAAGTTCGTGAATACTTTGCCGCCGCTGCCGAAGCTCGCATCAAGGGAGCCATTTGGATTAATACGCAGAACAGCCATATCCCTTCCCACGCCAGCAAGCGAAGGTCGAATGCCAGCGGCTACAAGTTTCTCTTGAACGACTCCACTTACGACTACCCTTTGGATCGCTACATCGTAAGCGCCACCGAGAAGTGTATCGCTGCTGTTTGCAGTGGATACAGTCACCTTGCCGGTGCCGTTAAATCC
>JBKPMX010000083.1:0-61544 GCA_046765655.1 Acidobacteriota bacterium | reverse complement strand
CGTGCGACGTCGCCGGCGTAGACCGCAGGAACCGCTGGTGTGTTAACTCCCGCTGGAGCTAGTGGCTGACCGACAGCGGGCGGGATTGTCACGGGTATTGGCTGGTTGCGAAGAACTTCGACTGTGTTCCCTTGAATGATTACATCATCACCGCGTGAGAATATTGCTTGCCAGACAGTTTGAATCTCGCGCATCTGAATCAAGTTTCGCAGGATGTTTACATGGCGCGCATTGTTTACTTGAACAGCAGCGCGTGGTCCAGACTCAATCGCCAGATCTTCGATTGTGATTTCAGTTGAGTTAGAAATCATGAATGCCGGTTGCGGGTTGTTACCAACGGCTGCCTGCACACGGGAACGTGGACCACACCCGTGAATCTTGATACTGACGCGCTGATTGATAACGACGCTCTCGTTGTAGATCCCCGGCAGAACACAGATCTGTCCGCCAGCTGCAGGCAGAGCATTTACTGCGGTTTGGATACTCCCAAAGTTTCCGAAGCTGTGCGTTCCATCACCGACTGAAAATGTGCAGCAACCTTTCAGGCGCGTCAGCGGCAGGAATGTCGGACGGCAATCATCTTCGACAACTAAAGGTCCGCCACCGCCGGGCCAGTGAATGATCCCCAGCGGTGCTATCCACCGTCGGACACCATGTGGTGAGCGGCCCGTTCCCTCACCTAGTTCCCAGGGAACGAAAACGTTCGGCGTCTCTGGACGTGCCGCAATGATCCAGAAATCGTTCTGACGCAGATTCGTTCCGCTGAACGTGACTCGTAACCCTGTGTTCGTCAGTGTCAGCGGGGTGTTAGCAACGAAGTTAATCGTTGCCGGCGATGCAGTATCACCACCGCGATTCCAAACTCGCATGTAGAAGTAAGTATCTTCCGGTGGATCTTCATTGCTGATCGCTGCCGCATCACTGCGTGCAGTCCAACGCTGTCCGAATGGCATCACTGGGTTACCAGTGTCATTACCTGGTGCGTTTGCGATAAACAGTTCCTGAGTGTCAGGGTTGTAGCTTCCAGATACCTTGCTGTGAAATCCCGAGAGCTCAGCATTCTTCTGACCATTCGAAAGAAGGGCTGACCACGGCAACAGTTCTACTTGCTGACCCTCAAGTGGAAAATGCGCCTGGTCCTTTGGCACTGTAAGCATCTGTATCCGACGAAGAGCACCTGTGTTATCTGCGAGAAGTTTGACGCGATATAGCGGTGCACCATTATCGAACCCCCAGGTGAACTGGTTCGTTCCGGTGATTTGCACACGAATAGCCTGGTTTTCCGCTCCGAGATAGCCGCCATTAACGGGTGGGGAACACAAATCATCAGTGCCGACAGTCCCATCAGGTTCAACGAGCAATCTGGCGTTAGGCACTAATTCGAGGTCGCCGTTGATAGTTCCCAATGGAGCAAGATTCGTTAGAAGCTGCGTCCATGCGGCGGCACAATCGACATCACCAATATTGCTCAACACGCGGGCGCGGCGCATAGTCCGTATTCGCGTAGACGTGTCGGCACCACCCAACGCTGCTTCTAACAGTTCCTTGTCTTCGACTCCCGACACTGGTTGCTGCCACACGTCGAGCCAAACGAAATCGAATTGTGGATTTGCAGGTGCAGTCAGCGTTTCATTTGGACTTGAACCTTGTTGCAACCAATCTCTTTGCAAGTTGAAAGGCTCATCCGTCTCAAGTTCGAGACGAAGGCCACCAACGTAATATTGCCCGGAAGTTAAAACCAACTGTCCTCCGACCGTCTTGAGGCGAAACCCGTCATCAGGACTACCTGCCGGACCAATCACGTCGACGCGAACACGACGCGCATCTTCCGCATCGAGTCGTTCTGCTTCGTTGAAGTCGTCATCCGTGAGCACTCGACCTTGCTGCATTTGCACTCGGTCGTAGTGTTTTCGTAAGTCTGTTGCGTCGCGTGAGATGTCGATGTTTGGCATAACGTCCTCGAATCAGGTTTCAAAAATGTAGACGGGCAAAAGGCCGAACGGGGCGAACTCTTCGACCTTCGCGCGCAGGCTGTCGAACAGGATGGGATTTTTCAAACTACTGAACGCCCCGATTTCAGACGTATTTTCAGCGCCTCGTTTGAGGAATTCGGGAGCGCTTTCGGCAAGCTGCGCATAGCCAGGTTGGCCAAAGGTTCTTGATGTGAAAGTCGCGTTGAACTGCCGGACGAAATACGATTCGTAAGGGTGCGGAACGCGACTGTGAGTTGAAGTTGAATCGAAAGGATCGCGACGCTCCAGCACAGCGCTAAAACGGAAACATCCTTCCTGCGTGTTTACCACTGTCGTGAGACCAGTAATCAGTACTTCCGACGCATAAAGCCATTCGACTTCTACTTCGCCGAATACGGTCGTACGTTCCATTGAAACTTTACCGGCGGGGACGGAGATCGCCGGTTCAATCGAGTTTTGACCGTCGACGATCGAGTCACGGATTTCGAGGTTTGTCAGTTCGCCAGCGCCATCAACACGAATTGGACCAACGATCGAATTCTCGATCACAAGCTTTTCCACGTTGCCACGGATGCTGAGTGGAACGGGCCGAATCGGGTTGCCACTGGCGTCAGTGCCACCAGGATCAAGTGTCACGTGTCGCAGCGTCACCAGCTCGTAGTCGCCAAGAAGTCGAATTTGAAACGCGCCGTCCGCACCGATCCACAAGCCATCGATCGTCAATTCAGATTCAGTGTTCGCCGAAGTATCGAGGAGCCAGTTGTGTGTTAATCGCAGATAAGGCCGTCGACGATTGGCTGCGCGAAACTCCAGTTGCGTAATTTGATTTCGATCATCGATAGGCGTGTAGTTCGCCGAGTCAGTGATCTCAGCAACGTCGCGAACAATAGGTGGAGGTGGTTGAGAACCTGATGGCAGGAAATTCGGATTCGCTGGGACTGCCGTTTGAATCGCGCCACCACCACTAATAGTTCTCGTTACGGCAGCGGTGAGAAACTCCGCGCGGTCGTAACCGCCCGCGCCAATCGGTCCCGAAAAACCATAGTGGTAAGAAACGATCGGCTGCGGCGCGGCACCCGCGCCAACCCAACGTAGACGACCGCGGCGTGGATCGATGAGCCAGTCTTTGGCGACGCCTCCAATTGTCGCAGTAAAGTTCCTGAGATCTCCTGCGACGATGAGTTCCCTTGGAACGGGTACGAAGCGCTGAGGAACAAGATCGTTTCGGAACGTCTTCACCACAATGGAGGCGTCTGAAGTATCTTCATCGGTCGACGTCGGTATCGTGTTCGACGCATAAACACCCTGAGGCAATAGGCCACGTTTGCCACACTCATCAATTAATGAAGCGACAAGCAGCGGGTACCAAACAACGGGATTGCGCAACGCGTTTTGCTGTAGCACCGGCAAAATTGCCGAGATCTGGAACAGACGAGCTTCACTGGGAATGCGCTCGTCGCGGAATCGTCGCAACAAATCGAGTACAACGGCAGCCTGTGGGTTCGTTAATGCAATGGGCGGCGACGTTAGTAACGTATTGAGACGCGCCAGGTCCTGTTCGGTGATGTCGAACTCGGCGTGATTTAAGAGACGACAACGAATCGGCGCCGGCACTTCCCATTCTTTTGCTGATATCCACTCCTCCCAGTCAAAACGTTCTCGATCGTCTGTGCGATGACGTCGGGCGAATAGAGGTATGTCACGTCCAGATGGATCGAAAGTGAATGTGTTCGCCAAGGGACCAGGCCGCGGGGTGATGTCGTCGAGGCGTGTCGACACCAGTCGATAGAGATGAAAACCAAGCTTCGCGATTCCATACCGACCGTCGCGTCCACGAGGTCGACGAACATCGGGCGTGTGATGAAGTTCGTCAAATGGAGAGTCGGCGAGTTCTGCACCGTGCGCGCTGCGAAGATCAGCCCAACCTCCAGGAGGAGTGCCCGTGAGCAAACCTACGTAACGATCTGGTCGTGGATCCAGTCCATGTCGCGCCCGACCCAGCCTGCGAAACTCTTCAACAACCTTTCCTTCCCAGCCCGTGATGTCGGCGATTAGTTCTTCAAGAATTCTCGGAGTGCCGGCCCGACGACGGTAGTAGATCGTTTTTGCGACATCGACTCGACGGCCACGAGTGTTCAATGCCGACACCAGCCGAGTCGCAACCAGTTCACCGATGTAGGGCACGGCCCATTCCGCGCAAAGATCTATGAATTGATCGTCCCAAAGGTGATCGTTGCTGCGGCGCAATGTAGCCGCTTGTTGCGCGAGCACTTCAATGAATCCACGAAGAACACCTTGTGGCTCAGCCAACCCGTCTTGTTCCCGATAGTGCTCCGGAAGAATGGCCCAGAGTTTCTCGGCGTAGTAACGGTCAAAATGATCGTGTACAGCCATCACTCGGCCCTCCCATTCAGGAGCAATGTGTTCGTGAAGTCGAAGTACTGTCCGGCCCCGGGTTTAACTCCGTAATTCGTGATCGGTAGTGAGTTGAAAGTCAGTCCGGTTACCGAAACTACTCCGGTGACATCCAGGAGAAACTCGAAGAGTCGACTGCGGAATAATGGTTTGCCGATGCCGAGTCGTTCCGGCGGCAGAAGTCCTGTGTCAACGTCCATCAGGGCGGTGCGCGCATCCGACAAGACATCGTCCTCAAATCGCTTCGGATCGTGAGTTAGTTGGATCGACAGCGTTGCCACAGAAGCAACTGCTCGCTCAACTTGAATCGGCGTGTTGGGCTGAGTCAGGCTACGCAGATAGGCCAGGATGAGTGCGGTGAGATCGCCATCAGCGAGGTACCAAACGTGAGCCGCGGGCACTTGTAGCTCTGAACTCCAACGCCATTCCGCGGCCACCGCGCGAACACCGGCGTAACTCGCAGTTGCTGCCTCGAGATCCGCAAGCGACACGGCACGCCCCAACATCAACGCGGATCGTGGAGCGAATTTTTGCAAACTGTCAGCTGGCTCTTCATCTGCTCCGCCGTATGGCAACACGGGGGAACGAACGCTCTTCAATCCTTTGACAGGTTTGGCGAGTTGCGTAATCGAATCTGTTGGAGGCATCTTTGCGCCTCCGCCTTGACGGTAGTAAGCAACAACTGATGAACCTGTGCTCAACCGCTTTCCCAGCGTTCCGTCCCCGAATGTAACGACACTCTCATTCTTATCGTTCTGCCGAACAACGTAGACCTGCGCGTCTTTCTCTTGACCGTAGAAACTCTTCACCTCAGTCCACTGCAAACCATCAACGTAAACCTTCAGTGAACTTGTTAAGCCTGACGGAGTGTTCTCTGATGGTGTTGGGAGATAGGTAAGCGGATTCTTCTTTAACGTAAAACTTTGATTGGCGATCGAACCATTACCACTTCCGAGGTTTTCGGGTTTGACTGTTTCACCGCGCGACGTATGGACCACGTTGCCGAATAATCTGACGGGCGTCGCCAAAGACGTGGGCCATGGATCGCCTTGAACAGAAAACTGTCCGGTTGCGAAGTTCAGGATGCCCGGGCGAAGCACTCCCAAACCATTTAAGTCTTCAAGTTCAAACTCACCTGGCAGATTTGAATCACGAGGCACGTCGAGTGGCGTTTGGATCTTCAGCGTGTTCGCCTGAGTGATTTCCGTTAGCGATTCGAGGGTTATCTTCCCCGCAGATACAAACGTGTGGTGAACAATTAGTTCGACGGCTTGTACACTGCCAAAACTGAAGAGATCAGTTTCGATCCTGGTTGTCTGTGCGGTAATCGCTGGAATAGGTACCCTCGCGATCAATACTCCGGGGGCGGTGCCGCCATCGCGAATTTCGGAAGTAGAGGCTGCTTGAATGGTTACCGTGGCAACTTCGACTTTTGTGATCGACCTGCTTGTAAGAAAGGGTGGCCCTTCCACGATGATGTCGTCGCCGGTGCGGAAGAACGACGACACCGAGTCCAACAGTAAGAAGGAAACGGACCCACTTGTACCAAAACCTCCAGTCGTGCGAGACCACACGGCAGATGTAGCAGTCGGCTTGGTAAATTCCACTTGATTGACAGGCGTGTTCGCCGGAATCGGAAGCGCAGTATCCAGAGTCACTGCCGTGTAGGTGAGATGGTCTGCTCCTTCGCGGTCGGCTACGGAAACTACTCTGGCGGGATAATTCTCAGTAAGAATCCGCAGAGCAACAAGATCACCTTCTGTCACCGACACGCTTCCTGCCTCAAACAAGAACGTTGACATCCAAATGTTTGATGGGCCAAACGTGGTAGGCCGAACCGGTAGGAACGTCCATTCATTCAAAAGCGGGTGAATCGTCGTCGCCGTGTCGAGCTCAAACACCTGCGGCGGATTGCCATCAAACGCGCCCGAACGAAAGGCAGTGCCGAGGGGAAGACTTACTACCTGACGGCCATCGGCGAATGCAGCGAGTTCTGCGAGAGCAGCGACAGCAGGTCGTGGAATGTAACCAAGCGGCGCGACCAGTTTTCGCAGCGACTCACGCCGGCGTGCAGTACGAACGTACGATTCGTGCGCAAGCACATCGTCGTAAAACGACGTGAGATCACAAACGTACGCCCACATCTCAAGCAGCATCATTCCGAAGTCTTCAGGATGACGCCCGCGCCAATTTCCAATCGCAGCGAGCGTTTCTCTTAACGCATCGCGGTCGCGCTCGATCAAGAAGCGGAGAGACCAGAGGGGGTGATTCTCAAGATTTGCGGTGCTGCGAATCGAGATTGCGTGTAGTAGCGCACGTCGAAACTCCGCGAACGTGCCGATCTGTCGGGGAATGTCCGTTAGACCAGCATAGATGATGGTTTCAGGTGGAAAGCGAAAGTCGTCGCAGATGCAGTTCATGCGCCGCCCTCCATCACTAATTTCACGGCACCTCGTTCCGGCAACTCGGGGTTGTTTTCGACACGAATGATCTCGTCAGCTGCAACGGAGTAGACCAATTCACTGAATAATCGTTGTGGGAACCAGCCTCGTCTTCGAATGTAAATGTCTTCGACGGCGCGAACACCTGGAACATCCTGAATTGCAGCCTCGAGCTTTGCGCGCTCGAGTGGGTTTCCAAAGGTCCAGTTATCAGGCGAGAAGAATCCCAAGCGTGGTCTGACCCCGCGATGTCCGAACAACGCTTCTAGTACGGCCTCTTTCACTTCCCCGATGTAGGAAGCTGGCGCGACGCAGACGTGAATCTCGAGGTCGAGGTTGGCGAACTCAGGATCCATTCCGTAGGTTTCGCGTCCCGCGAGTCGATATCGATTCAGTTGTCTTTCGAGATCGATCCGTTCATCTTCGGTTAAGCTAAAACTGCCTTTTGGATCCGGTGTCGCAAATAAAGTGAGCCAGCTGCCGGTCCAGCGAAACTGCGCGCCCGCACGCTGAACCCAACTAAGTTTTTCAACCGCAGCTGCGTAATCTTCTTCGCGTACAGCACGGAACGTCTCCGCTCTAAATGCATCAGGAGCGACATGTCGCACATCGTCGAACGATTGCGGATCGATCGCGTTTGACATTCCGAAAGGCACATCACCGTCGAGAAACTCGTTGTCGCTGACTCCAATCGGGTTTGTTACAGCGGTCACGAACGGCAGAACTGCGGGATCAAATTCGTTCAATGAATCAGCAGCGACGTTGTCGCCGCGACCGTGACCAAGACGATAAACCGCACGGAATTGCATCCCGCGTTCTGGCGCTTGACCAAAGACGTTGTCGCCAAACTGAACCGCGGCTCCGCGACCGTTCGCGTAATCGAAGTGGATGAACTCCTGCACCGTGTCGGTTTCATCAACCCTGCGGTATGAAGCGACGCGTCTCCACGCACCGTCGTCGAGCATGAAGTGTTTGTCAGTTTGAAGAGATGAATTGACACCCAACATAGCGCGCTTCCATTCCCATTCACTGTTGGTGACCCAGTTTCCGAGAATGCGCGTGCCGTCCATCACCCGCACTTCTGGGGCTGCGTTCTCAAGAGTTGGTCCCTGAAAAACGACATCGCGTTCCTCGGATCCTGGCAGAGAGAACAAGAACCTGGACCGCTCTGTAGCAAAGCTTGAAAAGTTTTCGTTGTAGTAAGTATTGGTTGTTGGAAGATGCTGTGGCTGCACCGGCGGCAGAACAGCAGCTTGCGGGTTAGGCTCGATGTCAAAGAACGCTTCGAGAGTTTCGCCGGCGGTCGCGGGAACGATGTTGCCGCGCACGACAAGCGTCTCTAACTCCATTTCGAACGGCAGTGCGTATACGGGGTCCCATTGGATCAGCGTGAGATCTGTGCCGGTGAGTGGATCTTGAAGCGTCGCGCCTTCATCGTCGACGTTGATTAGCCGCACGAGCCACCTGCGAACCAGAACGCTCGCATCGAGTGGACTTGTTTCCAGCACCACCCACTTACCTGGCACATTCGGATTCGTAAAATCTTCGAGCGGGAGATCAGCTTCGTGATGGCCCACGACGTGAAGGGCGGTCGAACCCACCAGCAAGCAGGTGTCGTTTTCGTCCCACTGATACGCAGTTAAATTGTTTGCGCCATTACGCAGATTGAACGTTGATGTCGGATAGATATCAGTCTGCGACGGCAACACACCCAGAGGCGGAATCAGTCCGTTATGACCCTGCACGATTCCATGGCCCACCTCGTACACCGATGGACTTCGACCACGACGAATGGTTGGTGTATCGGAAGGAAGTGTTGCGGATGGTGGAACCCAGACTGGCGTACCGGCCGAAATCACATGCACGGGTGCCGCTGCGTTAACGGTGAAATCGAGCCACGTGGCTGCTCCTTTCCCGTCATGCATGTTGTAGTCAATCAAACGTGCCTGGCGCCTGATTGAGCGACGCTGTGTGGCAGATTCAAAGTAGGCCTCGCGTGATATGCGATCCTGGTAATACGCAAACTCGTCACCGACAGCGCTCATCAACTCCGTCAGCATCACGCCGAGATCGGCTTCAAGGCGATCCTTCCACTCCGGATGTCGATCAGAGGCGAAATCGAGTAATGCCTGCCGGATACTCCAGAAGTCGCGCGCGAGATAGTTGACCGGATAATCGATCAGCGTGTCTTCAGGGCATTCGTGCGGTCGAGGCTCGCAATCGAGTTCGCTTGGACAATTAGCCTTGAAACTGAAACCGACTTTGCTGAAGTAGGGATCAACTAGCGGACTGGTGAGTTGAAACTCGTAGCGCGAGAAATCGCCGGGCGTCGAAGTGACAACGCGCAACACGCGCCGGCCGAAACGGGTAACCCAAATCGGCGGGAAGCTGGGATTGAGGGGAACAATCGGCAGCGACTCGCCCCCACTCGGGCTAACGATCTTTATTTGCGATGGCTGGACCACCCCAAGGATCTGCTCTGCATTTAACGTCGCATTGGGATGGAAGAACACGAACAGCATCGTTTGGTTTTCGCGGACAAAGACGAAGTCAATGCCGACGATGTCGTCGCGCCCGCGGAGATTCTCGATGCGATCGATTGCAGCCATGTTAACGAGTCACTTCCAAATTCAGGTAACGGCGTTCGCTACGCGCCTTCAGTGTGTAGGTGATGCTGATCTCAAGTCGTTCTTCGATTGCTTGTGCTTTCACGTCATTTACATCGATCGCCGAACCGAGCCACTTATTCAGGGCCTGAAAGATCGTCACCTGGGCCAGTGCTGCAGAGACTTCACTGTTAGGGGCGAACACGAGTCGTTTAATGCCGCAGCCGAAGTCAGGACGATTGACTCGCTCGCCCGGCGCTGTGAACAGAACCTGAAACATCATCTGCTCGATGTGTGCGGCGTAGTCTTCTTCCTCTGCTAATCGGCCTCTACCGAGGTCCACAGCGAATGGATGTTTTATGCTCGTGAATGGCGCTGCCATCGTTATTGACTCTTCACTTTTGTTTGCGTATTCGAAATGATGACCAATCCCTGCGGCACCTGCGCTGCGCTCTGGCAAATACCGACGCTGCTCATGCTGAGCGTTGCCGTGCTATTAACCTTCGCGCGCATGTCAGTCAGGATCCAGCGAACGGTCAAACAAGGACTTGGAATTGGAGGAGTCGCCGGAATCTGGAATGGACATCCGGAGATCAGATACTGGTCAGTTGACAACGCTGCGAATGCGCCTCCAACTTTCACTCGCGTGTTCGTGCTGATGATTTGAACCGAACCTCCATGCGGACACTGGAGCGTTGAATTCACGTTGAGAGTGTTTCCAGCCACGGTTACGTAACCTCCCACGCGCCACCGTTCACCTTCACAGTCGCTGAGGTGACTTCGACTTTTCCTGCTGCTAACTCACTTGTCACAGATGAAGAACTAACGGTGTGTTTTGCATTGCCTTGTTCACTCACGATGTCTTTCGCGAGCGTTACTGTCGACTTGGCGGTCGTCGCAAGTTTCATCTCGTCGTTGTCGTCGTCCATCCGCAGCGTTAACTTTTCAGTTTTCCAGATCTTGATAGCGGCGCCGCCCTGATCAGGCAATTCGTTATCGCCCCAGAAACACCCGCTCCAGATCGGATAGCTCGGATCACCAGCTTCAAATTCGACCCAGACGCCGGTTCCGTTTTCGGGCAAGCTGTAAAAACCCACTTTCTTTCCCGCGTATGGAACGCACGGCATGGCCCATGACTCGACGGTACCAAGCACTGCAGGTACGCGCACTTTCAACCGTCCGCGGTTCGTGGGATCTGCGTTATCGGTCACTGTTCCGCGATACTTCCCGAAGAAGTGACCTTTCACCCAGGTGAGCAGTAGCTGAGTTAGTTCGTCGTCGTTCATGGAACTCTATTCAGTCCACCCATTGCGTATGAGTTCGAAGTTCATCCGGTGTTCGTCAGCGTCTATCGAATGTTTCACGCTCGAACAAAACCAGAGACCGCTGTGACGGCTGCCCGCACCACGAAGATTCACCAGCGTGTGCGATCGCAAAACTTTTCCTAACGCGCTCACGGTTGTGGAACCAGTCGCGCGCAAGAAGAACGAAGCATCGATGAGTGCGCCCTCGCTCCGTGCCTGCAAGTCGCCGGTATCGTCGACGGGAGCAGAAATATGCGTGGTGCGTGGATCTACTGCGATCTGACTAAAACCGACTCCGCCCAGAGCGTTTAGAGGTGATGTCTGGACCGAACCTGTAATGTCTGACTTGCTATTGAGATCAAGTTCGACAGCGTCCGTCTGCGTTGGACGTTCCACGTCCCAGGTGATGTCGAGTGAGGTGACATTCGGTCGCGGGTCGGTAAGATTGATAACCAGATCACAGGCAGCTTGACCATCTAACTCTGGACGTTTGAAATGTGCGGTCTCGATCCCGGTTTCGTCACATGTAATCCAGAAATGGAATCCGTTGCGGCGCGCCAGCCGGCGAATGAACGATAGATCGGTTTCCCGTTGAATCAGCGTGTGCTTCGATTCGAAGTGACCCGGTTGAGTGTTTTCAACGTCTGGTTGCAGTCCTGCCTGTGAAAGGATCGATGAGACAGCGGAGCTATCAGTTAGATTGGCCCAGGCTGCTGCTTTGTTCTCTCGATCCAGCTTGATGAGAGAATCGCCACCTTCGACTCGCAACATCGAACCAGCACCACCGTGTGAGAAATGAATCTTTTGTCCGTAGACAGGTCCTTTGGCCAAGCACTCAGTCGCGTCTGAGGACGAAACGAAAACTCCGAGCTCTGAACCTGGGCCAAGTCTTCCTTCTTTCAGCAGAGAGAAATCGCCGTCGCTGATATCAAACGGATATTCGAGTGTGAAGTAAGTCGGTTGACCGACACTCTCACTTACTTCAACAGCAGTTGCCGACGTCGCCGTTTCATCGGGGGCGCCATTCACCCGAATTGCTACTCCGCGTGCCATATTTCCTACTTCGCTTTCACTGGAATCTCGATCTCACGCGCTTCAGTCAGGGCCTCTGGCAGCATCACTTCATTTTGTTCAGCGATTCGCCAGTAGCCTGCCGGATCGTTCAGATACTTCGCGGCGAGCAGATCAAGGCGCTCTCCTTGTTTCAAAAGATGGAGGCCCAGCAGAAGTTGATCGGGCGGCGATGGTGGAACAACGACGACTACATCGCGCCCGCGTTTGTCTTTCACCACGTATGTTTCAGCCTTGATATAGCGGCTCTTCGGATCAAACATGCGCACTCCTCAAATCGGCAGCATGCCAATAATCGACTCCACGCTGTTGGCAATATTCGCTGTAGCAAGCGCTTCTTTCTGCGCCTGCGTGAACTTGTAACAAGCCTTAGCTATCTCAACGATTGCCGATTGACTTGTGTCGCCGGCGATGTTTAGCAGGTGATTCTCATCAAGCACTTTCAAACCGATAGTTACCTTCGCGCGGATCGGATAGAGCAGTGGCGAATACTGTTGTTCTTCAACGTTGAAAGTGATGATGCGGACTGGAACGATCCTGCCGGGTCCCCAGAAGAAGAGAACGATTGGCACATCGCGCCGCGGAACTACATCTGCGGCACTTCCAAAACTGATCCCGCTCGTGAGTGAAACATTCACAGACACGTTGAGCAGTCCACCGATCGCTCCCGGTCCGGGTGGATAACAAAGTATCTCCATCGCCGAAATGCGGTCTGCTACACCTGCAATCGTTGCGATCGGATGCGAGCTTGGTTCTTCGAGCGCATCGGCAGCATCAAGCTCAAGAGTCAGGTTAAAAGTCTCGGTGGGATCAAAGGGCTGACGCAGTTGATTAGTTTGCTCGTCCGTTAAAGCAGTCAGCGTCGCGCGTCCTTGTTCGTTGTAAGTCGCTTCCCGTTCAATCGGCGTCCACGGAGTGAGAGTTCGCGTCATCGTTTCAGGGTTGTACTGAAAGACAATGATGTTCGGAATAGGAATCAACATCGGCGCTTTGAATTGAATCAACGCGCCTTTGAGAAGTTTTGGACTGCGTGTGAATCCGTTAGCCATTTAGTTACTCACTGAACATGTCGTCTGTGACTACAACTTCGACCGGCGGAAGTTTTAACTCGCCAGTCCATTGATTCGGTGGACCACCGTCCTCGCGGTTGAATACTGCTGTAGCTTCGAGCACATACTGGCCAACGCTGAGTTCCCAGGGGGTATTTCCGAATGCCAGAAGCACTCGCTTGTGCTCTCTTGTTGGAACGCCGATAGTCTGCAGGTCGACGCGAAGCCCGACGTAGGCATCTCTCGGTATAGCTGCCCACTGAAGAATAGGACTTGGTCCATTTGAGGAGAACCCGGACTCGCTCACGGGCATTCGCGATGAGTCAAAGAGTTGTGCGTGAAACTCCGGCAGGTTGCTGACGACAATCGGCGCAAGGGCGTGGTTCCTTAATTCAAGGTAGATCGAATGGCGTAAACCTGGTTTTAGATCCTCGAATCGCACAAGCAGTCGTCCAGAAAGCGAGTTCACTGTTTGGGACCACTCAGGGCCTAAAGAATCTTTGTTCCGATCTGTAGACATAAGTTTCGTTAGCAAGTAGTTCCGTCTATCCGTCGACAAAATGGTCCGGCTCCACCTTTTTCAGTGGTAGCATGGCAGAAAAAATTTGATGTTCTGTGGCTGTTCGCTACGTCGAAAGCTTTCCGCCCGCCGCCGGACGCACCACTGGGAACCGCAAACTCCCATGGGATTGCAAAATTAAGATCGGAAGCGGTGTCGCAGGTGGGCAGGCCTAAGAATGTGCCGCTCGGAGCCAGTACAGTTGCCGAACCCATAATGCTGACCTGATCTCGCACGGGACTTAGTGGAGTGCCGGTCGTGATGTTTCCCGATCCGCCTGGACCGAATGTATTGCGCAGGTGTGGGCGTCCAGCAACTGGAGATAAAAAACTACCCGAAGGCGTTACGACCGCCGTCGTCACACCTTCACCGAAAACCACACCGAGGAATGAGACGTCGTTTGGACCAATGAACACATCGGCGAGGAAGCCGGCGCCCCAGATACCTGATGGAATGATGCCGCCGCCCCGACGAAACGTGGGTGCGGTACCAGGAACGGCTACCATGCTGACTGAGTCCGGCTCAATCACTTCGATAATCGGCAAAGCGACGACCCTGCCTGCGGTGGGACCTGAGGCAACTCTTATTTCGAAGCTCACAGTGGCTGCTCTGTCTGGAGCGCGGTACACCGCAGTCCCACCCGGGCTGACCATGCTTAAGGATCCGCCGCCCGAAATCAGGTTCCACTCCAAACCACCAAAATCGGAAGCAGGCGTGGATGGCAGTGAGGTAAAGCTCAGGAAGATGAGTTCGTCGACGCCAAATCTATCGTGGCTGCGACCAGCAAAATCATCGTTAGGTATGAATCTGCCGCTCACGATCGGCGGCGAGAATAGACCTCCAGGACTGGAGCTCACTACTGCATGCTGATTCGGTGCATCGCTCGCACCAAAGTCCGTCGATTCTCCATGAGCGAGCACCTTTATGTGGACTGCCGGTACTCCGAGGGCTAACAGTGCGTCGCGCACGTTTTGAGCACGGTCGCAGGACAAGATCCAATTCGGTCCCTGATCGCCTGGTGTGCTGGCGTAACCATGAACCGTAATCTCGTTGGTTCCCCCTGATGCGACCCACGCGGTGATAAATGCTCGGAGCTGTGTCCTGTGAAAACTAGTGACTGTTGATCCGCCAGTCGGAAACAAGAGATCGGCGCCTGTCGGTCGACCAGTCGTCAAATCGGTTGGACACGCGAAGCCAACGGGGATGGCGGTCGGATCGCCCGCGCGCTGAATTACACCGGATACTTGTGGTCCACTCGCTGTTGGTCGAGCACCACCTTGCTGGACCACGTGTGCAAGTTCATGCGCTAACAATCGATTGCTGTTTGCACTACCTGGCGAGTACTGTCCTGACGCAAACGCGATGTGGTTTCCTACCGTGAAGGCCAATGCATGTACATCATGCGCTGATTGCGCCGCGGCGGAGTTGTTGTGAACCCGCACTTCGCTGAAGTTGTAACCGAACCGTGGTTCCATGAATGCGCGCGTCGTTGCGTCCAGCGGTTCTCCCGAAGAGCGTAGAACTGCATCAACACTCGACGGCACCTCCGCCGATTCGTGCGAACTGGCTGACACTCGTTTCAGGCGGAGCTGCTTCTTCTTGCATTTGTCGCAACCGCCACCGCATGCGCATTGACGTTGAACCGATGGCACGACGCCAGCGCGATCTATCCTGGCTACTCCACTCTCGCTATTCATGCGCATCACTTCACTCGCAACCCGATCAGCTTCCTGCTCGAATGGATCGTTTGCTTTACCAATTGCCAGCTTCGTCTGCAGCAACCCACGCCCGTTCGCACGATGTCGATTACCCGCGCCCTCACGATTCTTCGGGCCTGCAACCACACCACTCGCTCTCCGCGCCACGGTGTTCGCTGTCGCTATTCTTTGTGTCTTGCTCATCATCGGCATTGCGTCTAACAAGACGTCCCATTTATGCGACGACAGAACGGTCCGCCGCCTGCCTTCTCGACCGTTGCGTTGCAGGAGATTGTTGATGTCAGGTGTTGGTTCGCCGTAAATCCACCCGCGAAAGGAGCACGCGCTCCTGTTCCGATCCAGAACTGCCAGGGGATTGCCCAAAGGAAATCTGAGGTACCACAAATCTGATGCGGCGCCGTGCCCGTGGGAGTTACTCCTCCCGCATGCGCTACGCCGTCCTGGGAGACAGGTGTCCCGGTTGTGATGTTGCCCAAACCACCGGGACCGTGAACGTTTGCCGGATGAACACGACCATGACGAGCCGAAAGGAAACTGCCGGCCGGCGTAACTACACCTGCGACACTGCCCTCACCAAAGTTGACGCCAAGAAACGAGACGTCTTTCGGATCGATAAACTCATCGCCACGAAACCCGACACCCCACGTGCCAGCCGCTATGGGAGGGTTGCCCCATCCGCCGAAGTTTGGGAAGGAACCAGGCACTGGAACGAGCGTTAGAGCGCTGGGTTCGACGATGGAAACGATCTGTCTATCAACAACTCTGCCTGTCGTTGGCCCAGAGGCGACGCGAAGTTCTAGCGTAACTGTAGCCGCTCTCGGCGGGGCCACGTAGGTCCCGGTGCCATCGGGAAGTAGCGCTGATAGTGTTCCGCCTCCGGAAACCAAGACCCATTGCAAACCGCCAAATGCAGCAGCGGACGCCGCGGGTAGCGAGAAGAAGTCGAGAAAGATCAGCTCATCAACGCCGAACCTGGTATGACTTCGACCAGCAAAATCATCGAACGGCGTCAGCGTTCCAAAAACGATGGGTGGGGAAAAGAGTCCGCCAGGTGTCGCGCTCACAATCACGTGTTGATTCGGTGCGTTACTCGCGCCAAAGTCTGTGGATTCACCATGCGCCAGGATGCTCAGGTGAACGGAAGGAACGCCGAGCCTTAGCAAAGCAGCTTCGACGTTTTGTGCACGCTCGCAGGAGAGTGTCCAGTTGGAAGCATCGTCACCCAGCGTGCTGGCGTAACCATGGATGACGATGTTGTCGGTACCTCCTGATGCAGCCCAGGTAGCGATGAATGTGGCGAGCTGACCGTCATGCGCCGTGGTTACGGTTGCATCTCCAGTTGGAAACCGCAGGTCCGTGCCCGGCGGTCTACCAGTCGTCAGATCAGGCGGACAGGGGAACCCGACCGGAATTGCTGCCGGATTACCAGCTCGCTGGATAAGTCCCGAGGCTCCGTCGGTGAGACGACGTATGGTGCTGTGACTACTATCAGCTTCTTCTGGTACCGCCCC
Source organism: Acidobacteriota bacterium (assembly GCA_046765655.1). Taxonomy (GTDB): domain Bacteria; phylum Acidobacteriota; class Blastocatellia; order Pyrinomonadales; family Pyrinomonadaceae; genus PSRF01. The sequence goes on along the minus strand of JBKPMX010000083.1, from coordinate 44,897 downwards.
ACCTTGCTGGACCACGTGTGCAAGTTCGTGCGCTAACAATCGATTGCTGTTTGCACTACCTGGCGAGTACTGTCCTGACGCAAACGCGATGTGGTTTCCTACCGTGAAGGCCAATGCATGTACATCACGCGCTGATTGCGCCGCGGCGGAGTTGTTGTGAACCCGCACTTCGCTGAAGTTGTAACCGAACCGTGGTTCCATGAATGCGCGCGTCGTTGCGTCCAGCGGTTCCCCCGAAGAGCGTAGAACTGCATCAACACTCGACGGCACCTCCGCCGATTCGTGCGAACTGGCTGACACTCGTTTCAGGCGGAGCTGCTTCTTCTTGCATTTGTCGCAAGCACCGCCACAGGCACATTGCCGTTGAACTGACCGCGCGCCGCTAGCGTGATTCATTGTGGCCACCTCGTTTTCGCCACTTATTCGCATCACCTCACTGGCAACCCGATCAGCTTCCTGCTCGAATGGATCATTTGCTTTGCCGATGGTGAGCTTTGCCTGCAACACTCCAGTTGGCAACGCGTTGGCTCGCTGATGATTACCTGCCCCTTCCCGCTTCTTCTGTGCGGCGACAAACCCGCCCGCCTTCCGCGCTGCGGTGTTCGTTGCTCCATTCTTGTGTGCCTTGCTCATCATCGGCGTTTACCTACAATCGGCGGCAAATATTCCCGGCTATTTCATTTGCCATTTGCTCGACTGAATCATCAGATCTCGAACGAACTACTGTGTTCAGTGATCGCAACGTCCGCGTCTGTGGACCGTTACTAAGCGGACTCTCAGCAAGACGTGCGGCAACCGTTTCACCGAGCCGCTTTGCGTGGTGTCGCTGCGACCACGGCACCCGCAAACGCAACTCATTGATTTGCACTTTGGAACTCATGCGGCTTCCTCAATTCTCAGAATCCGATCACGTTCTCTCGGTCCAATAGCTCGACCTTCCTTCGCCAGTTCCCTGTCTAATCCGGTCAACAAGTGCTGGACGTTCAGAGGTTTGTCTTCAGCCCGTGCGGCAAACAACGCGGCCAGTATTGCGAACTTGATCTGAGCTCCAGTCACATCGCTAATTGTGCTGAGAAGTGCGAACGCGCTGTCTAAGGCTTTCGCTCGTTGTTTACCAGCCAACCCGGTAACGAGTTTCGTCCACAAGGTGTGTTGCAGAGTCACGTCAGGTTTTGGAAACTCCACCAGATATCGCAGCCGACGTAAGAATGCGGCGTCGATGTTGGTCTTCAAATTCGTTGCGAGAATTGCGATACCCGGATAACCCTCGATCGCCTGTAGCAGATACGCAGTGTCCGTATTCGCGAAGCGGTCTTGTGCGTCGCGAATCTCCGTCGAGCGTCGTGCAAAAAGCGCGTCGGCTTCATCGAAGAAGAGCACCACGTCGTGTTCGGCGGCGACGCGGATCACTTGCTCAACATTCTTCGGAGTTTCTCCAACCCACTTGCTTACGAGCTGCGCTACGTTCACACGGCAGAGATCCTGAGTCAGGCGCGCGGCAATGACCTGGGCAGCCATCGTCTTTCCCGTGCCCGATGGTCCACTGAACAACGTGACCAAGCCGCGACCTTGAGGAAACAGTCGCTTAGCGGTCCTTTGTCTCCAGAAGTCGTTGCGGTCTTCTGCTTCAAAGGCAATCGCTTCCAGCAACTGCTTGACTCCATTCGGTAGCACCAGGTCGTCCCAGGTAAACGGACACTCGACTATCTGGGCCAGGTTCCCAAATCGACTTCTTGCGCTTTCGCGAACGAGCACGCCAGCATCCTCAGGTGTAGTTGCACCAAGCCTGATTGCTCGATCGATGTCCCCGGGCCACACGCGATGTCGTTCCGCCAATTTGCGAACTTCAGTAGTAGGCCACTTGAACGCAACCGGCACTCTTTGTCGCCAAAGGTATTCGCGAGTTTCTGCTTCGGGCATTGGCAACCGAATTAGACGGTCGATCGCTCCTGGAATTGGAACTGGCTCAACTCCAGGTTCTGCCAGCACAAACTGCAACGGAAACAATGGTTGACTTCCCGGCCAGCGCTGGCGTGAAACTGCTTCGCCAATCCACAACAACGACGCGGTCTCGAGGAAAGCCTGGCGTTGAGAGTGGAGAAAGAATCGCTTCCAATTGATTTCATCGGGACCATCAGAATCTACAGCGAGCAGGCGCATGCCCAGGCGCTCTGCAACAGCGGTTGCGAAGTTTCCCTTGCCCGCGCCACGAGGTGCGACTAACACGATGCGAACTCGAGTCGCATCGGCACCTTGAAGAGCGTTTTGTGCCCAACTGGCCGTTTCATCAACTGGCCATTCAGGAAGAATTGTCCCATCCGACTCAGCCAGACCGACTGCCCCGATCAACACTTCATCTAGAGTGCTATTGCCGAGCAGCCAATCTTTGATCTGCCGATCGATGATCAATGCGTCTGGCTCACCTACGCCTGTGTCGCGACGATGGATCAATTCCCAGCGGAAGACATTCATCTCAGGCGCCCAGCGAATGTCGTCGAGTCCTAGTAAACGTGAAGCGAGTTCTTCAGTGAGATATGTCCGCCCTGAATGATCCTGTAGGTATGCGCACACGCGCGCGAGTTCTGGTTCGAAGCCCACGGCAGCGGAAAGGCGCAACAGATCCACTTCCTGGTCGGATAAACCAAACACCAGCGCAAGCCGGCGAAAGCGAGAGTCTTCTTGAGCGTTTAGATCACGGTGAATCTTTTCTGCTTCGTCTTGCCAACGCGCGACGCTTTCCTGATCCCGTGTCCAGTTGGCCTCCGCTTCTGATGAGTCAGCATCAACAATAATTGCCGCAAACTCGGTATGCGTAACCGTAGCGCGCGCGTCGGTCGCACCTTCATTCATCCATAGGTTTTGCAACCACGCGCCGCGGCGTCGCGCCAATAAACGAAACCACGTAAGAACAAGCTGAGCTTCGCCCTGCGCCTTGTCTGCGATGTAACTCAGATCGTTGTGGTTCGAAGGTTGACTCTTCGAGACGGCAGCTCTCTTAGGCGCCCGCGAGCGACGCTTGGCGGTTTTACTTTTCTTACTCGCCTTTTTAGCCGGACTCATGGCACCTGCACCCACCTCGGAAAGTTCTCAGCACCATTTACAATCACACGCAACGGCAACGTCGCGCCGCTAGCTAAACCGGCAATCGGAAACTGAATTCGCAGTTGCGTTGCGCTAACGATTTCGAAATGACCTGCGGTTAATGCGAGGCCTGGCTCGAGTGGCACTGGTTCACTGCCGACAATCACTCGGACGTTTTCAGGTGCAACGTCGGGATGTTGGAAAACGCCGCCGGTGATCGTGACGATATTGCCGACTGCTGTCGCAACTACGTTGTGTGCTGGATTAGTGATCTGAGGGACGACGGTGAACGGGACTTCATTCGAAGCCTGGGGGAACGAGCGAATACTGCCATCAGGCATCTGCCGGAACCTGTTAACGCGAGCTGCCGCAGTGTAAAAACCGGGGACGATGTCCTGCGATCCGGCAGCGGATTGTACGCGGGCAAGTATCGAAGCCGTTCCCGCTACGACGCTCCAATCAATCCCCACCTCTTGCGGCTCGGTCCAATCCGCTCGCTTAATTAAGAGCGTTGTTGCATCGCCTATCAGATCCGTCCCTTCGAACGAGATGTCATCACCAATGGCCGCTTCACCTGGTCTAACGTCAACCGTCCGATCAGTCGTTTCACCTGGCAGACGGAAGCGAACAGTGGCTTCGCTTGTATCAAGTCGGGGTGCACCGTTGACGAAGATCTGAATGCCATAGCGAAGCACGCGGCCGCTGAGCATCACTGGGCGATCGGGCTCCAACAACGTCGCGTTGACGTCGTAATACGCCGCAAGTCGGACTGCCTGACTACCAGCTGTCCAGAAATTTGTGATTTCGTTCGACGGCAGATTCTTAATCGCGATACGGATGATGTTTTCAGTACCCTGCAATTCGGGCGGAAAGATGAGACCGCCAAACGAGGTGTTCCGATCGAGGCTCGGGAAATCGTGAAGTGTCTTTAGTGCAAGACCGAACAGACGTTGAGCACGCAACGCTGCGCCATGCGGATCGCCAAGGTCCGCGGCATGGGCCACAAGTTGATACTGAAGCTGCAGACCCATCGGCGTGAACCGAATAGGTGGTTGATCTCGATAAGCGGGTGGCAGGTTCTTAAAGTGCGGATCTTCGTTCGCGTAATAGAGAAACATTCCTAATGCCTGGTCTCCGCTTATGGCCGCGCTGGAGACGCCGGTGTAAATGATCGCCGGTGGCGGTGGCGCAGGCGGACTAGGTGGAAAGAATTCTGCCCACAGTGGATCCACGCGTGCGCGCAACAGTCGCAGCAGCGTTGTAGTCACAAGTGACAAATCCATTAACGGCATAGCATCTAAAACTGACCCAACCCGAATCGTTGGCTAGACCGAATTGCGTGAGTCCGTGCGTTGCGATCACCGCGGACCACAATCACCTGACGCGAAGGTGCGATTGGCGGCGGCGGAGGCGGCAACACTTCGACAGTTAACTTTCCAATGACGAGCGACGGCGATTCGTCGGCCGACTCAGTCGGTCGTGCGGCGACAGGAGCAGGTTGCAATCGAGCTGGTGCGGGCTCTCGTACGATTTCATGTCTCTGGGGCCGTTCTGTTATCTGTTGGTTTTGATCTCGAGTGCTGGTTTCTTCGGTACGACGGTCGAGTAATGCCGCCATGAATGCATCAGCTTTTTGGAGAAGCACAGATTGCTCGCGGTCGTCTTCGACCAGCGCCGCATTCATCTCTGGCTGACTGGTACTTTCTATTTTTGCGTCATGCGTCGAGGTCTGCATGCCAGCTGGAGCCAGAGGGGGTTGGAGAACGTGCTCCCTTGTCGTATTGCTGATGGAGTTCTCGGATCGCGCTTGCTCACGGTCGTGTTGAGCTGCCGCCATCGGCTTCTCGAAAGTTTTTGAGGCGGACTTCGCTTCAATTGTCAGCTCATGCTCGGGAGAGGCCGGTAGCGCGTTGTGTTCGAAACGAACATCTGACTTCACCATTTCAAGTTGTGAGGTATGCGTGTCGTTTGTTGGCGGCACTTGAGCCAAGGTTGTTCCGACGCGATCAGATCCAGGCGTCTCCCGCGCAATCGTTGTTCGTGACGATGGCTCAATGATCGTTGAGGTATCGACGAACGGATCGTGGGGGTTCGCCGTTGTTGCGGGTGATGGTGCGGGTACGTTTGCGAGTGTGGCGCGAGCGGCCAATTTTGCGAAATAGCTTTTCATCAGGAAGAATGCGCATTTACGCGGTGTATTCGTTTTCAATTAATTCGACGAGTTGTCGCCGATCGCTTCGTGTGAGCGAAAGAATTTCATCCAGCGACCACGAGTAAGCTCCTGCGATGCAATTGATATCTGACAATAACCGCCGCCGTTCGCTTACAAGTGCGCCCAGCAAGTAGGTTTGAATGTCGAACTGCACCGTATGAACGTGACCGCATTCAGCACACCCGGCAACAAGTTCGAGATCAATCAACGGTGCGACCTGTTCTAAAGATCTTTCGAGATCAACGCGTTCCCAGCTTTCATCAGCGCAGCGCTGCAGCAGTAATGATTCAGCTTCCTCGGGAGATAACCCCATTACTGTTAGTTCATCGTTTCCTGTCGGCAAGCGAAATCTGGATCCTTTTGCGGTTTCGTACTGACCGTTTTTTAAATCAGTCCATTCACCAGGTTGTGCGGTGTTGTTGAGTGACTCGATGACCTGTGCAAGGGAGAAACCGAGATCGAACGGTTGCTTGCACTGCCCACAATTGAGAGTGCTTTCAATCCGGTCGCCGAACGCTCGCTTGTAGATAGCAGCCAGAAGAAGATCGCGATCGGATGCGACTAGATCCGCCGCCTGTATTGATTGCGTATTGGACGCAAAACGCAGCAGCTTACTGAGTAGACCAATCGCATTCGCCGTATCGGAGCCTCCAACACCGTACTCGTCGCGGCCTGTCAGCTCGCGGAGGCACGCGATCTTCCCGGGTCCAGCGAAACGTAGTGGAATGGTTTCTGAGTACATAAGTAGCATTTGGGATTTCGATTTGGGATTTCGGGCTTTGTGTCTACGCGGAGCTCGTTATCGTCACAACGACCATTTTGGGAATTGAATTAGATCGATTGGACGAAATCCGAATTCCGCATTCCGAAATCCGAAATCGTTCCTACGTTTGTTTCGGCTCCGTTACTGCGACGTCACGTTCCCAACCTTCGTTCTGGAGGACCATGTGCTCAATCGCTACCACGTGGGCATTCGCATCGAGCTCCGGCAGCGCCTGATACTCACTCACCCAGCAGCGATAGACTTTGTACGCCTTCGCCACCACCGCCTGCTCGTTCAGTAGCTCGATGATGATGTCTTTGCGGAAGTTCTCGAGTGAGATCGCAGCGTCGCCATCGGTGTTGTAGATAAGGTTGGCCCAGGCTTCGAACTCCGGATCATGCGTAACACCGCGCTCGAGCGTGATAGGTTCAAACTTCCAAACGCTCGGCGAAACACGTGATGTACTTGGATCGCCGCCTTCCCGATGTGTTACCGGCTCTGTACTTTTCTTGAGAGCGCTAATTTTGCTCACGCCCGCAACGTAACGGCCATCCCACTTGATCCTGAATTTCATGTTCTTGTAGGGATCGAAGCGAGTCGTATTCACAGGAAATTGAGGTGCAGCCATGATGTATTCAGCTCCGTGTTTTGAAGTTTAGGTTTCGATCTGCCCGGCCATCTGTTGCAGGTACAAGATCACGAATTCAGCGGGCTTGAGCGGTGCGAAGCCAACCCAGATGTTCACGATGCCCAGATTGCGATCGTTTTGAGTTGTCGTCTCCGTATCGCACTTCACGAAATATGCGTCTCGCGGTTTCTGTCCCTGGAACGCACCCTGACGGAAAAGGTTATTCATAAACGCTCCGACGTTGAGCCGGATCTGCGCGTACAGAGGTTCGTCGTTAGGTTCAAACACAACCCACTTCAAACCGCGATAGAGACTCTCTTCGATGAAGAGAGCGAGACGGCGGATCGGGATGTACTTGTATTCACTCGCGAACCCGTCGTCGCCATCCATCGTCCGCGCCCCCCAATTCACTATGCCGTTTGGAAAGATCCGGATCGTATTGACGGCACGGGGATTCAGGATCCCGTTCTCGTTGTCAGAGAATTTCCGCTGTAGCCCCACGATGCCACGTAAATCTGCTTCGGTGCCTGCCGGCGCTTTCCAAACACCTCGCGTGCTGTCGATTCGCGCACATAGTCCGGCTATCGCACCTGCTGGTCCTACACTCTTCTTCAGACCGCTCTCATCAATGGTCAGCGCCGGGAAGAACACGGCGCTGTAATCCTTCACGAGTCCGACGCGCAACGCGTTGACGCCGGTTGAAGCTATCTGTGCATCTGTCCACGAACTCGGAGGATCCATCAAAAGAAAAGCACGTCGGTTCTTGCAGAAGATACTTGCGTTTGGATAAAGCGATTCGACTGCTACCGCGGCGTCGGGCGGCAACACGAGCAAGTTGAAGAGATCGACTTCAGCATCAATCGTTGTGTAAGCAGCATCGTAGTCGGCAGCGAGTGGTGCTCCACCGTCATTGCCTGAAACTGGTAGAGCTTGCTGTCCCAAACCTCCGAGTCCAACGCGGTAGTAATGAACATTCGGAGCTGCAAACATCGGTTGGAACGTTGCATTAGGGATCGCTGCAAACCCCGTCAGCAGGAAGTCGTCGTCAAAGATCGCGCCTGGTTGAATTCCGATTCTTGATCCCCACACTTCAGCCTTCCATGAAAACTTGGTCGTGGCGACCAATGGCACGAAGCTGTTGATCTGTTGGGCCAATAGAGCGAGCTTTTCGCGTACGCCGTCACTGTTCAGATTTGGCGAACTGGCGGCCGGCACGTTATCAACGAAGACGCGACCACCCGCCACTGTTTCCAAATCCAGCGGAACTGCGACGTTTATCGGCACAGAAGGAGTGACGCTTTCATCGATCCCCATCAGTGTGATTGAGGTGATCGTGTTGGTTACCAGGTTTGCGAAGGTATTGAACTGCGCCAGCGTGGTTACTCTGCTTGTAAGTCCAGTTGGTGCAGGTCGGCGTACGGCGTGAACTGAAGTTTCAATGCCGCCCTGTGCTGTTCCCAACATCATCGGCACTGCGAGGTCAGCTGTACTTGGCGCAGGTCGGATAAAAACGTCTCCTGGACCTGCAGATTCGAATTGGAGTCGATTGCCTAAAGCTGGCAGGCCGGCCGCAGCGGTAACATTCACCGCAATTGGCGCCAGTCCCTGCAAAATGAATTCATTGTTGATTGCTGTCTGAATTGCAGCGGGTGCACCGCTTGCCCCGAGATTGACGGGGATGTATCGACTGCCGTCGATGCTTATCTCAATCTCATTTCGGGTCGCCATTAGTGCGGTCAGGTTCGCTTGTGTAATCGATCGGCCACTGATCGAAGTGCCATGCGCAGAAGCTGCTACGCCGAGATCTGCGGCATCGACCAGCTTTGACTTCTGAGTGAGAAAATCTTGAGCGTAAGATGCGGAAAGCGGATCCATGCTCAAGCCAGAGAAGCTCTCTACGTCGGTCCTCACGCGCTGTCCCGATGAATCAAGCCCGACTCGAAATAGTTCAATGTTGAATGTGACTTCCGGTTGAGCGCCGGCGTAGGTAACTGCTGCACGAATGTCGTTGCCTGCTAGTCCAGCGTCTTTCGCGGTGAGTCGCAGGGTATTCGTACCAGCTTCATTACGTAGCACAATCTGCGCCTGTAACTCGCCATCAGCGATTCGCATCACGTAGCAATCCGTACCGCCGTTGAGAAAGAAGAGCTTGACGTAGCGGACCATTTGACCGCCACTCACATCCTCACCGTAGGTCCGCGCATAGTCTGTATAGCTGGTGCAGCGAACAGGGCGGTTGATGGGGCCCTTCTTCGCAGTGCCAATAAACATGCCAGTCGAAGTTCCCACACCAACGATGGTGCGAACTCCACTCGGAACTTCTTGCACATACACACCGGGATAACTAATCGCAGGCGTTACCATTGACATTCCTCCTTAGCAATCAATCGATCGTGATCACGCGTGGTTTTCAAATTTGATTAATATCCTTTGGCGAGAAACTCATTGATTTCGGCGAGGCCATTTTCATTGAGCGAGTAGATCGTTTCGGATTGAGGTGAACCGCGCCCGATCAGCCAACCTTTCGCTACGAGCAAATTGAGGTGTTGCTCCATCTTGATACGTGCTTCACTACTCAAACTCCTCGACAACCACCACTTCTCAATTCCGCGAACAGTGTCTTTGGCTGTCGGATGCGCAACGAAGTAGCGAAGTATCTGAAGAACAAACTCATCACGTGGAGGTTCATCCATTGCGCTACCGTTCGCACCAGTTCATCTACAGGTTGATGACCCGAGCAACCCGAGTTCCATTAAAGGAGATGAGCGTTTTGTTGGTGGTTTCGATTGAGAGAAATAGGTGATGCGGTAGTGATGCCGCACTGCTTTTAGACCAGATTTCAGGATTACAAGACTCGGGGCCTGTGAAAAAGGAAGCACCTGAGTGCGGCATTATTGCCGCGAAGGGTGCGGCAGATTCGCCGCACTTGCTTTCACCACTAATACTCAGCTCGGTCATTGTTCGAATCCACTTCTGCACAGAGGATTCCCGTTTACTGTTTAGCTTTGGAATGTTGTAATCCTGAAATTCTGTCTAAAAACCCATCTTGAAAGCCTGAGGATCGAGGCCGTGCTTATTGATGAGCCGCTGAAATGAACGCCGATCTTTTCCAGCAGCTTTGGCGGCACGTGAGATGTTTCCGCCATGTGCGGTGAGTAATCGCGCGATGAAGTTGCGTTCGAAGTTCCCAATCGCCTGTGATTTGCTCTTCTGAAACAACGCCGCGTCAGATGTGTACTGCCGACTCTTCGGCAAAGAAAAATCTTCGGGTCGCAAAACTTCTGAGTCCTGCAAGACAATCGCACGTTGAATTACGCTCTCCAGTTCGCGAACGTTACCCGGCCATGAATATTCGAGAAACAAATGCAAAGCTGCATCAGACAATTTGGGCATCGTTCGACCATGCGCTCGGGCGTAGACGGCGAGGAAGTGAGATGCCAATCGAATCACGTCGGCGCCACGGTCGCGCAACGGCGGGATCGAAAGTGAAAGCACATTCAAACGGTAGTGCAGGTCTTCGCGAAATAATTTCTGCTCAACCAGTAGAGTCAGATCTGTGTTGCACGCCGCAATTACGCGCACATCCGCCACTGCTGACTTCGATGATCCAAGTGGACGATATTCCCCACTCTGAAGGAATCTTAGAAGCTTTACCTGCGCCGCGGGCGACAGTGTGTCGACTTCATCAAGGAATAACGTGCCACCTTCTGCCTCAGCAATCAGACCTTTCTCAGCGGTGGAAGCGTTCGTATACGCCCCCTTCAGATGGCCGAAGAGCTCGTTTTCAAAGAGGTCATCGGGCAGTGCACCGCAGTTAACGGGAATGAAGGGTTTTGCTTTACGCGCACTCTGGTAATGGATTGCGCGCGCAAGAAGTTCCTTGCCGCTGCCGGTTTCTCCGGAAATAACAACCGCCGCTTTCGATTTTGCAAGCAGAGTGACTTTGTTCATCGCCTGACGAAACAGAGGACTCTCACCGACAACCAGATGATGTTCGGGTGCATCTTCTTCGGCAGGCAGTTGTTTGAAGAGACGTGTGAGTCGGATCAACAACTCGTTTTCATCGTACGGACAAACCAAAAACTCGTCGACATCCATCAACGCCGGGTGAATCGCTTTGTCGTGTCTGCTGGTTCTGCCACACAACAGCGCGAACGTTTTAGCTGACGTCCAGAGTTTTTTTGCGGCATCGAGACGTTTACTTGTCCAGTCGTCGACGAAGAGTCGGGGCAGGATCAAATCGGGTGCTGGTTTGTGTTCAATGTTTGGTGAGTCGACAGATGTTTCGTGTATCGCGTCGAAAAGGCCCGCTTTTTTTAGTAACCGGCTGAGCGAACCACAGAGATGCGAACACGGGGTGAAGCCGTTGGAATTAATGATTAATGCGTTTCGCAGATGACACCTCGACTTTTCCGAAAGCCTTGACCTTAGAGGCCTATTCTTTGCGGTTCGTACGTACATTGGCCCAAGCGCACGTACGAACTCCCTCTTTTCCTCTTGATCTTCTGGGCGTGGCGAAGGGATGGCGAGGCTTTCGATCCCTAGCGAGGCTTAAGCGTGGAGGGGAGTATAGGCTCGTTGCTTGAGGTGGTCAACGAAAGTTTGTGTGGAGAATTTGTGACGGAGCTCGATGAAATTCGCAGGGGCCGATGCGACGAGGTCGTGCACCAGCCAGTGTCTCAACGTCCATCACATCAATCACTCGATGCTAATTGCAAGAACTCAACTCAAGAGATGCAGGTTGGGAAGGGTGGCTTGCCCCCGCTCGAGAACCATTTCCACTTGCGATCGAATCAACTGAGTCTTGAGCGGGGGCAAGCCACCCTTCCCAACCTGCATTTTATGTGTCTTGAGTCGTTTTAATGCAGTACGAGTGATTAATGCTATGTACCTCGAGTCATCTCCCTTGAGCGATTCAATTACTTGGCCTCGGTCGCTTCGCTCGCGTTCTTTAATTACCGGTAGTGCTAGAATTCCTAACAGCACCTTCGCTATCGCCGTGTTAAGTTTGATCATCGCTGGCATTCTAAAATTTCGAAGGAAGTCTGTTAGGGCAGCTTTGCTTTGATCCATTAACCACAAGACCAATGATGTTCAATAAATACGCTGACCAATCGAGTCAAGTCTTGTTCGCGCTTCTCTTCTTATTGCTATTCGCGAGGTCTGCGAGTGCCCAACGAGTCGTTCGTGTCACTGCGCCAGATGCAATCAACCCGGCTGAAGTTTCCGTTGCGATCAATCCAAAGAATCCGGACAACGTCATCGGTGCGTCGTTCCAAGTCGGTCGCCCGCCAAAACCAAGTGCCGGCAGTTGTACCTACGTCAGTGTGGACGGCGGGAAGACCTGGAAAACCGTCCAGACGGCGAATGCCAACAATTTCACCCAAGGCGATGACGTCGTTGTCTTCGCCAATGAGGGTACTGCTTATCACGCGCACCTTTCGTTTGCAGGCATCCGTGTTGCGCGGCCACAGCGGGCAGACAATGCGATCGTGATTAACAATTCACGCGATGGCGGACTCACATGGACCGACGGGACTCCCACTGTTAGACACATAAACTCCGTTACGCCATTCGAAGACAAACCTGGAGTTGTTGTTGATAACGCTCCCAACTCACCCAACAAAGGACACATTTACGTCGCCTGGACCAGGTTCGACGTCTACGGCAGCAGCAATCCTGAACACAAATCGCAAATCTATTTTTCCCGGTCGACCGACGCAGGTCAGACGTTCTCAGCACCAATCCGAATTTCTGATACAGGCGGTGATTGCGTTGATAGCGACAACACTGTCGAAGGCGCGGTACCCGCTGTCGGACCGAACGGCGAAGTTTACGTAGTTTGGGCTGGACCACTTGGATTGGTTTTCGACAAGTCGACTGACGGAGGACTTACTTTCGGAAAGGACCAAAAGATTAGCGATTTTCCTGGTGGTTGGGATTTTGGTGTCGAAGGACTCGAACGAGCGAACGGCATGCCCAATACTGGTGTCGATTTAAGTAATGGACCAAACAAGGGCACGCTCTACGTCAATTGGATCGATCATCGCAACGGTGATCCTGACGTGTTTGTAATGGCATCACGCGACGGTGGGAAAACGTGGACCGATCCTGTGCGCGTCAACGACGATGCATTGAAGAATGGCAAGGTACAGTTCTTTACGTGGATGGCAGTCGATCCGGTTGATGGATCTGTGAACATAGTCTTCTATGATCGGCGTGAGGGCAAAGGTACTGAGACAGGACTGGTGATGGCGCGCAGTGTCGACGGCGGAAAAACTTTCGTGAATCACAAAATTGATTTGCCGGCCTTTGGATTCAATTCAGCTGTTTTCTTCGGCGACTACAGCAGCATTTCTGCTTACGGTGGAAGAGTGATTCCAATCTTTATGCACTTCGTCGAGAACAGAAAACTCGCAGTGTCAGTCGCGCTCTTCCGCTTCAAACCCGGAACTCAAGAGAAGATAGAATAGCGGCTGCATCAAAGAACAATCTCATACGAAATGTCTCAACGTGCATAACATTTATCACTCAACTCTAATTGCAACAGCTCAAGTGAAGTAAATTGCAGGTGGGGAAGGGTGGCTTGTCCCCGCTCAATTTCCAGTTGGTTCAGTGTTGAGTGCAAAAGAATCTTGAGCGGGGGGCAAGCCACCCTTCCCCACTGCGATTTACTTGAGTTGATTTGTCTCCCTGAATATTGAGTGGTTGATGTTATGTACCTGGAGTCATTTTGCTGAACTGGACAACTAACCGAAGCGCTAATCTATCTCGCGTTCCAAATTCCTCCGATGTGTAGGTTCTTCCTTTTCTGCCGTCTCTTCTCTCTCTTCCTTCAAACCAAAACGCAGCGCCTCGAATGCTGGCAGGCGATTAATCGCTGGCATCGGTGTATTGCCTCTAACTGAGAACCAAATGATCTGATTCAAAACTTCCGGATCGGCCATGTCGGCGTGGCTTAAATCCTGTTCTTCCGTTCGTTTCATCCAGTAGGCAGTCGCAGCATCGCGAGCTGGCGGATTCAACAGGTTATCAAGTGCTACCACCGGTAGCTGCGCTTTGTACGGAGTCAAATCTGGTTGTGAACGAAAGATGTTTATCGGAGTCGCCGTCGCATCCAACTGATTCATCGGCGCCATACCAAGCAGTAACTCCATCGTTCTGATCAAGCTTACTGTCGTGTGAAACTCATGAATAAGCGCGCCGGGTCGATTGTAGGCACTGATCACGAGAAGCACTGATCGATGAGCATCCACGTGATCCGGTCCATCCTGCGCATCATCCTCCACCACACAGATTGCCGTGTCTTTCCAATACGGACTATTTGAAACTGCCTCAACCAATAGTCCTAACGCGTAGTCATTATCGGCCATGAAGAATTGCGGCGAGGGCTTGCGCGCAACCAGACCTTCCGTGTGATCATTCGGCAAACGTACCATTGACAGGTTTGGTAAATGATCACCGCGACCAGCCTGTAGATCGGCAACAAACCCTCCAAACTCTTTCAGCCAGACACCGAGCCTGGAGTTACCACGAAAACGCTGATCGGAATGATCGTCATTGATGAAAGCACTCGCTGACGACTCACGCGCTAGACGATATGAGTCGATAGTCATCGAGTCAGGTGTGTCTGTATCGAAGTTGCGATACGACGTGCTGAAGTGTCCTTCCAGAGCTTTCTTGGTCGCGAACGTCGAAACCGTTGGCGAGAGATCTGGATACGACTTCGAGCGATTCGTCTTAACCGCGGTTACGTCAGCTTCAGACAGCGTTTGAACGAACTCGCCGTAGTTTCGGTACGTCAGGCCCGCGCGATTTGCGGCGTCCCACAAATAAAGCGTCTGCGGTTCCGCGAGATCGCGTGAACCGTGAAGGTAGGGAACAAAGCGTCGAATAAAGTTCGTGATGTCGTCGGTGCTTGCGGTTGAATCAAACAGTGGTGCAGCTCCGCGCAGCGGTTCGTAGTTCGGTAAACGATTGAAACCTTCAAAGTCGTAACCGCGGCCGCGACGGCTGTAATTCCATCGAAACGCTTTGTCAACGTAGTCAGTCGAAAAGGCAGCAGTGGACCAGTTGTGGCCATCTGGACTTGCTTCTGAATTCACGAAAAACCTGTCGAACAAGCCAAAGCGGAGAGCCAGAGCGCGGTGGTTAGGAGAAAGATCCTGAGCGTTTCCATCAGGTCGCGCGGCAGCCTCGGCGTGTCCGAAGATCGCGAGCTTCGGATCACCGTCAGCGACTGTTCCGTCGCCCGACTTACCGACGTCACCAAACACCTGATCGTAAGTGCGATTTTCCTTGATGATATAGATGACATGTTTGATAGGAGACGCGCCCGGGAACAGTCTCGCTTGTCTTTGCGCGAGCAGTCCATTGTTGCGCATCACTTGCTGCGTGTAGCGAGCTAACTCCGGATCTGCAGGTCGACGAACAGCGCTGATGTTTCCGGTAACGAGTGATACGGAATACTGGCCACCCGCCTGCATGCCTCTGGTCCCACTCCCCGTCGGAAACCGATCGTTCGGCATATTTGGGTAGCGACCTGAGTTGTTACCGACAACGGAAGAGTTTTCCGCACCAGTTCCTTTTCCATTGCCGACGAAGATCGTCTGATCCACTACAACGACTGCAGAGGGGTAATAGCCCGTCGGAATGAAACCCAACACTCGACTCATTTCATCTCTTGTGCGATCGAGGTACGCAGGCTTGTCACTTGAACCTGAATTGTCGAGCGATTTGGACGACAGAGAGACAATCGCGACTGAATTGCTGTGCGCGTTAGCAACGAACAGTGTTTCGCCTGTTGGATCGAGTGCAACTCCCTCCGGGCTGTTTCCTCCGAGAGAATTCTCTGCAAGGCGTACGTTAATGCGTTCAACTTCTCGATCGTAGCGCGTGTCGATCATCGAGACGCTATCGTCATCCGAGTTGACGACATACAGCCTGCTTCGCGTGCCATCCCAAATCATCGACGTGGGATGTCGACCAACCGGTATGTATGAAACCTTCGGCCCGCCAGATTCGAAACTAACGGCTGCGATCGAACTCGTGTTCCAACATGAGACATAGACTTTCCACGTTGACCCCATCGACTGATCACCAAAAGTTGTTCGGCCGACTATCGGCGGCTGAGGAAGTGCCAGTACGGCGTACGGGTAAATAAGTCCCTGATTTCCTAACGGAATTCGCTCGAGACGCCGCTCACCGCGCAGGTCGTGAATGATCCCAAGACTATCCGCGAGATTGTTTGCCACAAAGAGCGTGTTCCCATCCGGGCTGATAGCGATGCCCGTCGGATAAACAGGTAAACGATCGCTGTTGTAGCGTGGTGAATTCGCCGCTGTTGCAAATCCGCTTACATCAACGAATGGGGCTTCAACCGTCGTGGCTGGCCCAGCCGAAGTCGGAGTGATCGGCGTCGGACTGTTCGTGCGAAAAGAGAAGATCCAGATCTTGTTTTCAAAACCGCCTGATACATAAAGTGGAAATGTTCCATCACTGTCGGCTTTAGGCCCGAACACGACGCCGACATTTACACTCTGCGGTGAGGGAAAGTAGACATTCTGAATCACGGCAGCCGCAGGTTTCACATTGAGATCAATTACAGCAAGCGACTGCTGGCCGCGATTTCCACTCGCGCTGAATTGAATTCCATAGCCGCTGTTTACGGCAACTAGATACCGACCTTTGCCGCCGGGCCCAGACTGGTCTGGACTTCGTACGAAGTCGACGGTCAGAGCTCCAATTGCCGGGAGTTGAGTTGTTGTGTCTCGGACCAAAGATCCGGCGGGGGTGATGGGCCAGAGTTGATCGCTTGCTCCATCCTGACTTCGAACCGCGGTAGGAGACATCACAAACGATGAGACGGCAAGAATTGCTATGACTACAAACGCAATAATAGCGGGAGTTCGCACGCAGAATGGTCGATGCATTTGGGTGCGCAGTTTACTACGTTAAGGGTGAATGATGAAGATAGAAGACGCGGAGACGGGGAGACACGGGGACGCGGAGAAAAGCTCACCGCGTCCCCGTGTCTCGGCGTCTCCGCGTCTTCTCTCATCCTTCATCCCTGATCCTTAATACAGCGCCCCGGCAGGTAGGTCGACTGCCGGGGCTGTTGTTGTGTCACCGGGAACCTGAGTGGTCAGGTTGTTGCTGGCAGGAATGCACACTGAAGCATTTGTCGTTTTCCCCCTGTGGAGCCCGCAACAGTGTGCACCTGAGCCACAAGGTAAGTTCTCGATGCTAAGGGGACGTTTCAGTAAGATTAAATGTTAGTGAACTCGCCCGGATTTCGATGTTGCTTAACAATTCAACTTCTCATTAACCCAACCTGAAGGTGCGGGAGAATGAAACGGATGGTCGTTTTCCTGTCTGCACACGCCGAAATACTGAACATTACGACTGAAATTCCAAATAACACTGAAAACAACCTCAAGGCCTCTGCCAGATACTAAGCTGTTAACACGTTGAAGCTTCAAGTCCATCAGCTGTGATTTTCAAGCGGGTCTGAGTCAGTACGTACATCAACTTCGACCCACTTAGTGTAAGTTGAGCCCATACTACGTTTCGCTACTGATTAGAGCCGTGTTTCGGGTTAAGGACTAAACTCTACCGTCCAGGAAGAATTCTCCACCGCGGTCGGTGTATATTTGGCGGGCATCAGGCAATGAATCAGCTCGTCCGCTTTTTCTTTGGTCATGAGCAGGCCGTTTTCACTAATGGTCGCTTTGGCTTCGGTCTGCGACCTAATGCCCTTCTGTTAATTCTCATCGCCCTGGCTGTCGGTGGGTTCATCTACTACATATATATAAGGAGACGCGTGCGGGTGCCGAAACGCACAGCCGCGGTTCTCATGGGCCTGCGCGCCGCATTGCTGGTCTTAATCGTTATGCTGTTGATGCGGCCAATAGTCGTCGTTTCCTCAGCCATCCCTCGCAGCAGTTACGTCTCATTAGTTGTCGATGACTCACTCAGCATGAAGTTGAACGACATGCCTAATGGTCTGAATCGCCTCGATTCAACCAAGCAGGCGTTATTCGGCGGCAAGAACCCGTTCCTGCAACGACTTGAAGAGAAATTCAAAACAAATCTTTACGGGTTCTCTGGCTCTCTTAATCGTCTCAAAGACGGCAAAGATCTTTTCGGAGAAGGACGGAGCAGCGATCTTGCTGGTGCATTGAACGAGACGATTAAACGTTCTTCAGGCATGCCTCTTTCGGCGATCGTAATTGCAACCGACGGCGCGACTAACGTTCCGACCGATCTTACGGCGACGATTAGAGAACTGAGAGCTCGCGACATCGCCGTATTCACAATTGGAGTGGGCAGCACATCAAAGGCAGTTGACGCTGAACTAACGCGCATCAGCATTCCGCGACGCGTGTTGGTTGGATCACGACTCGCTATACAGGCATTCGCGTCGCTTAGTGGATTCTCGGCTACCAAAGCGTTGATTGGTATACGCGAAGATGGTCGCGCCGTTAAGACCGAAGAAGTAAACCTCCGCGGAACTGACACTCAGTCGATCGATCTTGAAATAACTCCCACGAACCCTGGCATTCACCGGTACACGGTCGAAATAACACCGCTCGACGGGGAGATTACGATTGAGAACAACAAGCAGGATGCGCTTGTTGAAGTGACCGAAGGACCAGTGCGCGTTCTGCACGTCGAAGGCGAGCCGCGATGGGAGCTCGGCAAGATTCGCGAATCGTTATCCGCAAACGAAAAGAACGTTGTCCTCATTTCGTTGCAACGAACAGGCGAGAACAAGTTTTACAGGCAAGGCATTTCAAATCAGGTCGAGCTGGCAACTGGGTTTCCGAAAACAGAAGAAGAACTTTTTTCTTACCAGGGACTGGTGCTCGGAAGTGTTGAAGCAGCATTCTTCACGGCGGATCAGTTGCGCAGTATCGAGGCATTCGTCGCACGACGCGGCGGTGGAGTGCTGGTAACTGGCGGTCGGTTAGCGTTTGATGGCGGTCGTTACAAAGGTACGCCGATCGAAGACCTCCTTCCGCTGTCGTTACAGGGAAGCAATGTCGACAGTGGAAGCAGCTTTGATCCTGTCTACAAACCATTCCTGACGACGGCAGGCCAAACACATCCGATCACACGGCTCCTCGAAGATCGCGCTGCGAATCAAAAACTTTGGAGTGAACTTCCACCAGTCTCAATCACCGAAGGTCTCACAAATCTAAAGCCCGGCGCGACGGTGTTGCTCGAAGGAAGAAAAGCAGGCACGAATGCGTCAGTACCTCTGTTGGTCCAGCAACGTTATGGTCGTGGTCAAACTTTGGCTCTAACGGCGTCCGATACGTGGCGATGGAAGATGCGAATGGATGCGAAGAGCACGGCGCACGAAACCTTCTGGCGTCAGACGTTGCGCTATCTCGTAAGCGGAACACCATTTCAGACGGAAGTATCGGCGGAACAAGACGTGTACGCGATCGACGACAATGTGCGCATCATCGCTGACATCCGAGACAAGCGCTTCAATCCTGTGAACGACGCGCGTGCTATCGCGCGAATCACAAAACCTTCAGGTGCGACAGTGGATGTGCCACTGACGTTCACGACGCTGAATAATGTCAACACTTACGTGGGACAATTCAAGGCAGACGAACCGGGGCAACATCGAATCGATTTGAATGCGACTAGCGCGACCGTTGGAGGCGTTACCGCCACCTCAAATCTGCTCGTGAGTGAAGCGAACCGTGAGTTTTTTGGCGCGGCACAAAACAGCGAATTGTTGAAACGCATCGCTACTGAAACGGGTGGCAAGTATTACCAGGCAAATGAAATGCAATCGTTGCTGGATGATTTGACGTACCGGCAAACGCCGTATTCAGAACGCGTGACAAAAGATCTTTGGGACATGCCGATTAATTTCATGCTGATCATTGGACTGTTGAGTGGTGAATGGTTTCTCCGGAAGCGCGAAGGCATGGCTTAGTGCTTAGCCGCAGATTCACGCAGATGAACACAGATCAGAAAAAGAAAAGTGATGGCGGCTTCTGGCTTTTCTCTGGGCAACCTGTGCGTTCTCTGCGTCTCTGCGGTGCGTATTTGTTAAGTCCTTTCAACCACAGAGCCACAGAGAGCGCAGAGGTTGCACAGAGAACAAACAAAGCGAATGTTTCGCAAAGGCATCTCGGTCGTATCTTGTTTAGAGCTTTTTCTGATCTGTGTGTATCTGTGTTCATCTGCGGCTCACTCCTTGTGTTTGCGCAGGAGTTACCCTCGAATCAAAGCGCACGTGGTGGCGATACGAACAAGTACGCGGTCATCATTGTGGGTGCGGGAGGGGAAGAGCCATACGCCCAGCAATTCTCCGAGTGGTCAGCGGAACTGAAGAAGGTACTCACCGGTCGCTTCCGCTTTGCGGGCGAACACGTAAAGGTCTTGACTGAGAAACCCGCAGCAGGAGAATCCAAATCGACGGCCGAAGAAGTCAGACGCACTTTCACAGCGCTAAAGTCTGAACTCGCTCCTGACAACGTTCTGTTTGTATTTCTGATTGGTCACGGCAGTTACGACGGCAAAGAAGCCAAGTTTAATCTCGTTGGCCCAGATCTTTCAGCGCTCGAATACAGCAATCTTTTATCGCAACTACCGACACGCCGCGTCGTTCTTTTCAATATGGCGAGCGCAAGCGGTGAATTCATTAAGACGCTTTCCGCCAAGGGGCGGGTTGTGGTCACAGCCACGCGCAGCGGTCAGGAAACAAATGCGACTAGATTCGCTGGATTCTTTATCAACGCGCTGACCGCAAAGGATTCCGACACGGACCAGGACGGACACGTGTCGGTGCTCGAAGCATTTGTTTATGCCAACCGTTTGACTGCGGAGTTCTACACACGAGCAGGACGACTCGCAACCGAGCACGCTTTGCTTGAAGACAATGGTGACGGAGTCGGACGAGAAAAAGCCGAAGGTGGCGAAGGTATGCTTGCGCGAGCGATCTACCTCGACTCATTGAGCGTGGAGCAAGCAGCAGCCAACGCAACAACCCTGAAGTTAGAAAAGGAGCGGACGCGACTCGAAGGCGAAATCGAGCAACTGATTGGTCGCAAAAGTTCAATGCCGGAAAGTGAGTATCAAGCAATGCTCGAGAAGCTATTCATTGAACTCGCGAAAGTGAATCGTTCAATCAAACAGGCGGGATCGTGATTACTGGTTAAGTTAAATGGTTCTTAAAGAAAAGTACAACGAGCGCCGACGGTCTGTTCTCTGTGCAACCTTCGTGTCCTTTGTGTCTCGGTGGTGGACGACGTTGCTGAGAGAATCCACCACAAAGACACAAAGGACACGAAGGCTGCACAGAGAAATCCTGGCAGTTCTCACGGTAATGGCTCTCGGAATTCTTGTAGCAAGTGCAGGAGTTTCAGCTCAGTCCGAACCGCAGGAGGTTCCAGGTCAAACAGAATTCAATAAAGGTGATTACGATACCGCGATAAAGCTGGTATCAGCGCATCTCACCAGCAATACAAACGACGGCGTAGCAGAACGACTACTGCTCCGCTCGTACACCGATACTGGCCGCTACGTCGAAGCTGAGGCCGCAGCGAAGAAGTTTCTATTGAAGAACGCCGGCGCGGGAATTGTTCGACATCAACTCGCGGAAGTGTTGATGCTGACTGGCCGTTACGCCGAAGCCGTTACTGAGTACGAAAAAGCTCTCAACGATTCGTCGAAAAGTAAAACTGCGGCCGATCGTCTGGAGACTCAACTCCGTCTGGCTGAGACTCTAGATACTATTGGTCAAAACGATCGCGCCAATTCGATCTACCAACAGCTGGTTAAGTACTACACCGACAACAGTCCGCGAACTGCAGCTGAGTTGACGCCAGTCGCACGCGCGCTAGTTCACCTCGAGCGGTATCAAGACGCAAACGAAATCTACCGCCAGGCGATTGAGGCTGATTCAACCTACCTCGAGGCACAACTTGGCGCGGCTGAACTCTTCACCACGAAATATGCTTACGGAGACGCCGCGCAGTTTCTTACCGAGGCGGCACAGATAAATCAGAACAGTGCGCGTCTTTACCTCGATGTTGCTCGCAACAAAAAACTCGAAGGCGGCGAAGAAGCAACCAACGCTCTCAATCGTGCCCTGCAAATCAATCCGAACCTCGCCGAAGCGTTGGCACTAAAAGCAGCGCTTTCGCTGGAGGCCAGCCAGTTTGATCAAGCATCCGCTGACATCGAAAAGGCCCTCAAGATAAATCCGCAATCGTTGGATGCCCATTCACTGCGAGCGGCGATGGCTTATCTGCAGGATCGTGACACGACCCCTGAAATAAACGCAACGCTAGCCATCAATCCTCGCTATGGCGATCTCTACAACACGCTTGCTCATTACGCGACGATTACACGCCGAACGGAACAATCAGTTACCTTCGCGGGCAAGGCCATCGAACTATCGCCGCGCTTGTGGGACGCTCACTTGAGTCTAGGCATGTCTCTTCTACGCCTGGGCCAAATGCAAGAGGGCCGCGCATCCGTCGAACGCGCATTCAAAGGTGATCCTTTTAATATCTGGGCCAAGAACACGCTTGACCTGCTCGATACGATGCAGGACTTCCACGAAACGAAACACGGGTTGTTCATAATCAAAGCGTCGGAACGAGACAGCGATGTGCTCGCACCCTACGCCGCGAATTTGCTAGATGAAGCGGCTACTAAGCTAACGAATAAATATCGCTTCACGCCCAAGGCTCCAGTCATCATCGAGTTGTTTCAGAATCATGAAGACTTCGCCGTCCGTACGCTGGGAATGCCAGGCCTCGGAGCTCTTGGTGTTTGTTTTGGACCACTCGTCGCGCTCGATTCGCCATCCGCGCGCCAGGCTGGCGAATTCAATTGGGGATCAACTCTATGGCATGAATACACTCACGTGATCACGTTGCAGATGACCGACTACCGGATCCCACGTTGGTTCTCCGAAGGTTTGTCAGTTTATGAAGAGCGACATGCGCGGCCAGGTTGGGGCGACGATTGGAACCCATTATTTCTTCGTTCATTTATTGATGGTCGCTGGTTCAAGATTTCAGATCTCGATGGAGGTTTTCAGAGACCCAAACGAATGGCCGACGTGCCGATCGCTTACTTCGAGGCATCGCAGGTCTGCGAATTCATCGTTGAGCGCTATGGCTTTGATGCAATCCTCCGTATGCTTGCGCTTTACCGTGACAAAGCACAGACCGCGGATGTGTTGCGACAGGCTTTGAAACTCACCGAAGCTGAATTCGACAAGGCGTTCTTTGCCTATGTCGAATCTAAGGCTCGACCGCTCTTTGAAGCGTCTAAGACTGAAGCGAATCTGGTCGCTTCGTTGGGCAAGGACGAAGTTCTGAAGATGCTGCAAACGCAGGACACTTTCGCACTGCGTGCACGCGCGGCGGAGCTTTATGCCGCTGATGGCGACATGAAGAATGCGGAAATTAATTTCCGGCGCGCGATCGAGTTGTATCCGTACTTCACCGGCGAAGGAAACGCGTACATCGCGCTGGCGAAAATTCTCGAGACAGGCGGCCAGCCTGCAAAGGCGGCTGATGTTCTGGACGAGCTTGTGCGTGTCGACGAAAACAACCTTGACGTGCTGAAAGACATTGCGCGTCTACGACAAAAGAGCGGAGATAACACTCGTGCTGCTCAGGCATTGTTAATGAGCTTCTACATCAGTCCCTTTGATTACACGCTGCACAACACGGCTGGTGAACTGAGTTTCACATCGAAGGACTATCAGCAGGCACTTACAGAGTTTCAGGTGGCATTGGCACTACATCCGCCGAACGTTGCAGAAGCGAACTACAATATCGCCACTGCTTTTTATGCGTTGGGCCGTCAGCAGGATGCAAAGCGCTCTATATTAAATGCGCTGGAAGCGGCTCCGCGCTATGAAAAAGCCCAGGAACTTTTGTTGAAGATAGTCGGACAATGAAGACTTTGGAGTGCGGTGGTCCGGCACCGCTTTGTTATCAGTTGCGGCAGTCATACTAAAGCGTGCCGGCACACGCACTCCAAAGAGTTTGTCGAACACCGTAGAGAACAGAGGAAACCAAATGGCCGTCGAGCAAATCACCATTAGAGATGAAGACCTTCTGGACAAACTGAGTTCTGCGCGTGAAGAACTCCTGCACGAGATCCGCAAAGCGATCTTCGGACAAGACGACGTTGTAGAGCAGGTGCTTTTATCGCTCTTTGTCGGTGGCCATTCGATCCTGACTGGTGTTCCCGGACTCGCGAAGACTTTGTTGGTACGTACGATCGCAAGTGTCCTCGACCTTTCATTCAAACGAATTCAGTTCACTCCTGATCTGATGCCTGCTGATATCACCGGCACTGAAATCATCGAGGAAGACCGAGCAACTGGCCATCGAGCGATGCAATTTATTCGCGGCCCAATCTTCGCGAACATCGTCCTGGCAGACGAAATCAATCGTACTCCTCCAAAGACGCAAGCGGCGTTGCTTGAAGCGATGCAGGAAGGACGCGTGACGGTCCAGGGTGTCAGCTATGATCTGCCGCGGCCATTTCATGTGCTGGCAACACAGAATCCTATCGAGATGGAGGGAACCTATCCTCTGCCTGAAGCCCAACTCGATCGATTCATGTTCAATATCAAAGTCGGGTATCTCGGCGAAGATGAGGAAGTCGCCGTAGTAAAGCATACGACGTCGCCACAGGATTACGTGTTTCGCAGATTGATGAATGCCGACGAGATAATTGCATTCCAACGACTCGTAAAGCAGGTTCCCGTTTCAGATACTGTCGCGCGTTATGCCGTGCGGCTCGTGAATGCGAGTCGTCCGGGAACGCCGCCGGCTCCCGACTTCATCAACAAATGGGTTACGTGGGGAGCGTCGCTGCGCGCATCACAGTTCCTGGTCTTTGGTGGCAAAGCTCGGGCAATTCTTCGCGGACGCTACAACGTGTCGTGCGAAGACGTCAGAGCAGTTGCT
The DNA here is from genome assembly GCA_046765655.1 of Acidobacteriota bacterium. GTDB lineage: Bacteria > Acidobacteriota > Blastocatellia > Pyrinomonadales > Pyrinomonadaceae > PSRF01. The sequence goes on along the minus strand of JBKPMX010000083.1, from coordinate 20,244 downwards.
CCGGCAGTGCTGAGGCATCGGGTACTCTTAAACTTCCAGGCGGAAGCAGAGAAGGTCGACTCGGATCAAGTGATTCAGAAATTGATCGAAGCCGTGCCCGAGCCGAAGAGCGGGTTGTAGGGGGCGATGGGTTCAGATTGTATTTCGGATTTCGGAATGCGGATTTCGGATTTTGTGTTTGGCGAGTTGTATTTGAAAACGAACCTTCGTTATCTGTTCAAGAGCTGAAATGAGAAATTCCGGAGTAGCACAAAATCCGAAATCCGCATTCCGAAATCCGAAATAGCAATCTGTCGGCCTCGGTGGTTCAATTCATATGTTTTGGCGGAAAACGAAAAGCGAAACGATTCCGCAACCGGCGCATACAAGCGTGGCTCCAACGTCAGGCGTCGCAACTTCACCTGCGCGCTTTCTCGACCCCGAACTGTTAGCGCGCATCGGCTCGCTCGAACTACTCGCGAGGGCAGTCGTCGAAGGCTTCATTTCTGGTCTTCATCGATCTCCGTTCACAGGTTTTTCAACAGAGTTCACTGAGTATCGTCAATACAATCCCGGCGACGATCTCCGTTATCTCGATTGGCGCCTGTTGGGCCGTACCGACCGTTACTTCATCAAGAAATATCGCGCCGACACAAATGCACAGTGTCACCTGCTGTTGGACACCAGTGCGTCCATGGGCTATTCGCACACAACGTCAGTCACAAAGCTTCAGTATTCGCAGTTTCTCGCTGCGTCGCTTGCTTATCTGCTTAGCCGCCAGCAAGACGCAGTCGGTCTGGTTGGATTCGACAAAAAGGTGCACACACATGTGCCGGCGCGAAATCGCACTGGTCACTTGCGCACAGTTTTTGGACAGCTCTCCTTGATGACTGCCGGCAGCGAAACCGATCTCGCACAATCTTTGCACCAACTGGCAGACATCCTGACTCGTCGTGGCATCGTTGTGTTGATTTCTGATTTTTACGATCAGCCAGATCGCTTGCAGTCAGCATTCCAACATCTGCGGTTCAACGGGCACGATGTGGTGGCGTTCCACGTGTTGGACCAGAATGAGCTCGACTTCAATTTCGACGATGCGGTGATATTGCTGGAAGATGCTGAGACATTGGAGCAGATGCCCGTGCTACCGGATGTAGTAGCCGCTGGATATCGGAATCGTATGATCAAGCATGTGGCAGACATGCAACATTGCGCGACAGCGAATAACGTCGACTACGAGATGGTCACAACGAAGCAGCCGTTGGATTTCGCGTTGTTTAAGTTTCTGTCGCGCCGAGCAGGAAAGTGAGTCAACGAATATCGGAGGCTTGTGCAAACTCTGATCAAGTCGGCCGAGCATTCGCAGCAGTCGGCTATTCAGTACCGTTCGGGGTAGCGGATGGTCATGACTCAACGGGCACAGATGGAATGAGACGAATAACCTCGGCAACGTCGCTTTTAAGATCGCTTAGTTCTGTTGCATCGGGTTTCGCAAGCTTGCGAGTTACATTTAATTTGGTGATATGTCATTCCTGAATCCATTATTCCTTCTCGGAGTTGCAGCGCTGGCCGCGCCGATACTCGTGCATCTTGTGCGACGCACCCGTGCACGCAAAGTGCAATTCCCTGCACTCGTTTTTGTTAGACAGATACCTCAACGAACGATCCGTCGCCGGACGATCCAAAATCTCTTCTTACTTCTGCTTCGCTGTCTCGCAATACTTCTGATCGTGCTCGCTTTCACACGCCCGTTCTTTTCCGGAGGTAGCGCTGCCAAAACAACAGGAACCAACGGCGCGACCGTTATTCTTATCGACTCCTCTTTGAGCATGCGGCGCGCGCAAATGTTCGCCGACGCTCAATCTCGTGCCGAAGCGGTTGTTGACGAAGCTCGCACCGGCGATCAGACGGCAGTACTCGGCTTCGATAAAAGATACGTCGTGCTGAATCGATTTACTGCCGACAAAGATCAACTTCGCGCCGGCATTCGTAGCATTGAAGCAGGTTGGGACGGAACAGACTACGAACAAGCCCTTCGCGGAGCCGAGTCGTTATTAAATGAAGTGAAGACCGGAGGGAAACGCAAAATCGTTCTAATCTCTGATTTTCATACCGCTGGATGGAATCCGGCAACGGCTTCTTTCAAACTCGGAAACGCGACTGAGTTACAGACGATAGATGTAGGCGGTAACAACTCAGAACCAAATGTCTCGATAACGAATGTGGAAGCCCGCGGCGTGGTCTTTGGTCAGAAGTATCTGGAGAATGTCGCAGTCCACGTCAATAACTTCAGCGACTCGCCGCGCGATCGTGTTCAAATCTCCTTTCAGATAAACGATCAGACAGTCGAAAAGCGCGAGATCACCCTCGGCAGTCGTGACAGTCGCATCGTCGAGTTCACCAATTTCAATCTCGCCGAAGGTGCGAATCGATGCGCCATCGAGATCAACAGCGGCGACTTTACTCCTGATAACCGCTTCTATTTCACGTTAAGACGCGACGTTCCAGCGAAGGCGCTGATCGTTGAAGGTGCTTCGCGCGGCCGCAGCGACAGCTTGTATCTGCAAAGCGCGCTCACAACGGACGACGCCTTGCCGTACACATTCACATTAAAGACAACCGGTGCCGTGGATCCTTCCGGCATCCCGGAATACTCCCTCGTGATCCTCAATGATGCTGGTCCAGTTTCTCCAGCACTTGCACAAGATCTGTCGAAGTTTGTCGACGCAGGTGGTCAGTTGATCATCGCCATTGGTCCACACACCGACGTCACGAGCTACAACGCGTCGCTCGATAAACTTTCGCCAGTGGTTTTGAAAGAAATCGTGGAAACGAAGCCGAACGAGACTGTCGCGATTACCGAAGTGAAGTTTGATCACCCAATCTTTGAGATTTTCCGCGAAAGCGGACGGTTGTCGTCTGCTCAAGTGGTAGCCTATGCGCGCTCCGAGCCGCAAGCGAATGCGGCTGTGCTCGCTCGTTTCGAAGATGGAAGCCCTACGTTGATTGAGTGGCGCAAAGGCAAGGGCCGCGTTTTGGCGTTCACAACTTCTCTTGGTCCAAGTTGGAACGATCTACCGCTGACGCCGGCGTTTCTACCTTTCGTTCACCAGATGATCAAATATGCGGGCCAGCGCGAGGAAGGGTCATGGTACGGGCTCGGACAGACGTTTATGGTCAAACACGAGCGAGATGGAACAGCTCCGGCGATAGATACGCCTGCAGGCGCTCGTTTGACAGACACGCGTTCGACTGCCGACGGAGATGTGCTCGTTACCGCACACGAGCCAGGTTTCTACAAACTGCGATACAGCGCGCAACCTGACTTCGCGGCCGTCGACATCAACGGTGATGAAGGTGATTTCACCAAGTTGAATTTTGCGGAGTTCGTAGCCGGTGTGACCGGTGGCGCAGGCAATGCAGAGGGTGGAGATGCAAGTCAAAACTTGAGCAAGGAAGAAGTCGAAGGGCGACAGAGGATTTGGTGGTCGCTCTTGTTTCTGGCGTTGCTACTGTTGGTGACCGAGTCAGTCTTAGCAAGACGGACGAAGGTCGTTAGAATGGTTGGACGATTCAACGACTAACGTCTCACTTCTCCCCCAGGCTTTAGCCTGGGGTTCGTGGTCACTTAAAGCAGGTAGCCGTTTCAACGGTTTTCCTGCGTCGCACCCGTGGGACCCGGAAGGGCGAAGCCGTTAAAACGGATCCACTCTCAAGGGCTACGCCGGCGCCAAGCTAAATCTTGGAGAGAATGAGAAGTCGAAATTTGGTCCCCGAGTTGAAGTTCGGGGAGAATGAGAAACGATCTATGCATTACAACAACCAGACAGTTTTCGATCTCCTCAAAAAGCTACGAACACGTAGGCGACTGCTGATTTGCTTGCGAGGAGTCGCGATTTGCCTTGCGGTAATTGCACTCGTTCTCCTTCTGACTGGTTGGTCCGCGCATCGTTATCGGTACAACGACGGCGCGTTGATAGCCTTGCGTATCGGGGCCTTATTAACTGTTCTTGCAACCATCTTCTTTGCGCTCGTCTATCCGCTCTGGAAAAAAATCAGTGACGAACGTTTGGCCCGCCTTATTGAAGAGCGTACGCCAGGCATCGACGACCGGCTTGTCACTGCGGTTGAGTATTCGCAGCCTGAACAGCAACGAAATATTTCACCCGCGATTATCAACCGCATGTTCACCGACGCCGGTGAAACATCAGCAACGTTAGATCTTGGTCGTGTCGTGCGACGCTCGCGTCTGCAACTGTACGCCGGTGCCGCGCTCGCCAGTGTGCTTGTGTTTGCGGCCGTCTTGAAGTGGGGACCAAAAGAGATCTCGGAAGGCGTTGCGCAACTCGTCGTTCCAACGACACTCGCGGCCGACTCAAGGGCGTTGAGTATCAAAGTCAGACCGGGCGCAGCGCGCGTTCCCAAAGGTTCTGACCAGGACATCATCGCTACACTCGTAAATTTTGACGCGCCCCAAGCCAATGTTTTTGCTCGACCGCTCGGTTCAAAAGACGATTGGCAGGCGCAGCTAATGGAGCCCGCTAAGGCGAAGAGCGACTTTCGCTATTCGATATTCAACATTCAGGACTCGATGGAATACTTCGTAGAATCTAACGGAGTTCGCTCTGAAGTTTTCAAGTTCACTGTTGTCGATCTGCCTTACGTCAAACAACTAGATTTGACGCTCACCTTCCCACAATTCTCCAGCTTACCGGCAAAGACGATTGAAGATGGAGGCGACATCGCTGCGTTGAAAGGAACTGTTGCGCGAATCACTGCGCGATTGACAGGTAAAGTTCGCGCGGCCCGAATTGTTTTCCCTGACGGCAAGAAGATCGAAATGCGACCATAGGAGAAAGACTTTGTCGGCGAGGTCGCTGTTGGTGGCGACACCAGCTACTACATCGAACTCGTTAGCGTCGATGGCGAAACTTATCGCGGCTCAAACGAGTACGACATATCGGTGCTTGAAGATCAACCACCAGTGATTTCATTTGATCGGCCTGGCAGAGATAAAAAAGCGACGAACCTGGAAGAAGTGTTCACGCAGGCTAGAGCTGAGGACGACTATGGCGTAGTTTCGATGGACCTTCATTTCGCTGTTAACGGTGGCGAAGAAAAGCGCGTCAATCTCCAACAGTTATCGCGCGAATCAGCACGCTCACTCACCGGCACCTACACTTTCTTCCTCGAAGAATACAATCTGAAGCCCGGCGACTTCATCTCCTATTACGCGAAAGCGCGCGATGCCAGCAACGAAACTACGAGCGACATATATTTCATCGAAGTCAAACCTTTCGAGATGGAATATAAGCAGGCGCAACAACAAGGTGGGATGGGCGGTCAGGGCGGAGGAGAACAGGATCAGAACGCGCTGTCTCGCCGTCAAAAAGATCTAATTGCCGCCACGCACCGGCTCATTCGAGAGGGCGATAAGTACACTCCACAGGAACGTAAAGACAGTTACGAGGCCGTGGCGACGGGCCAGGAAAAACTCCGCACCGACACGCTCGATTTTCTCGAACGACTGCGCCGCCGGCTTGGCGGTGAAGAAGGAGATAAACGCCTAACGGACGTCGCCGATAATCTCAGGCAAGCGGCGAAAGAGATGGAATCCGCTCCTGACCCGCTGCGAAAAGAAGTGGGCCGGGACGCTTTGCCGCCCGAACAACGCGCACTACAACGATTGCTGGCGGCTGATGCAATCTTTCGTGAAGTGCAGGTCGCTTTCGGCAATCAGAGTAATGGCGGGGGCGGTGGCGGGGAGCGACAACAGCAGGAACTCGCTGGTTTGTTCGAGCTGGAACTCGACAAGATGAAGAACCAGTACGAAACCGTTCAGCGAGCACAGCGCCAGCAGGCAGAACAGGAGAAATCTGAAGCTGAACGACGTCTCGAAGAACTTGCTCGCCGCCAGGAACGCGCGCTTGAAGAACAACGTCGTCGCATGCAGCAATCAGCAAACGGCGGCGGCAGTTCGAATCAACGAGAGCAGCAGGAGTTGATCGACGAAACTCGTCGTGCAGCTCGTGAACTCGAGCGTTTGTCACGTGAGCGTCGGAACAGCGAGTTGGAACAGTTGAGTCGACAACTAAATCAAACCGCTGATGAAATGCAGCGCGCGCAGGCATCTTCCCGGAACAATCCAAATGAATCTGTCTCGCAGAGCGAACGGGCGCTAGATCGTTTGCGTCAGGCACAACAGCGGCTGCAGCAAGCGAATGGAAGTGCTAATGGCCAATCCGCTCAATCAGGCCAATCGTCTGGACGCACGCAACAGATCAGTGATCTTCGTCAACGTGCGGCACAGGCTGCAGCACGTCAGCGCGAAATCGCGAAAGACATGGAGAACCTCGCGCGTCGCGGTGGACAGAATGGTCAGGACCCAAATTCGCAAAGAACGCGAGAGCAGTTGGCCGAACGAAAGGACACACTGGCTGACACCGTAAATAATCTTCAACAGGACATTGAGGAGACGGCTCGCAGTCTCGGACAAGGTCAAGGTCAAGGACAAGGTCAAGGGCAACAGCGAGCGGCGCGTCAGTTGAAGGATGCCGCAGACGCGCTTGCCAGAGATCGCGTGGCCGAGCGAATACGCGAGAGCAAACAAGGTCTCGGCAATGGACAACAACAGCAAGGCAATGGCAACAATGAACGCGCGATCGAACGAAGTCTGAACAACGTATCGGAACGATTACAGTCGGCAGAACAGAGTGCGCGAAACTCCGGAGGCACCAGCACGGAAGAGGCACTCGATCGCACGCGGCAGCTGGCAGACAATCTTGACTCGTTACGTCGGCGTCTTGATGAAAACGCCAATCAACGCAATGGCCAACAGGATCGGAACGGTCAGCAAAATCAGCAGTCAGGCCGACAACAAGGTCAAGAGGGTCAGCGCGGACAACAAAGTCAGCAAGGCCAGCAAGGTCAGTCCGGCGACGGACAAAAAGGATCGCAGCAGGGGCAACAACAAGGTGGTCAGCAAGGCGGTACGCAGACTGGTGGTTCTCAAGACGGGTCGCGACAATATGGCGGTCCAACGTGGGGCCCTCAAGGAAATGCCTGGGGCGATAACCGACAGCTCGGCTCCGAATGGCGTGAACGCTTACGTGAAGCTGAAGATCTCCGTCGGGAATGGCGTGGCGGAACAACAACGGGAGCGGTTCGACAACTGGATGACGTCATTGAACGATTGAAGCAACTCGCCGATGGTCGGATGGAAGGCGACGCACAAACAGCGGCGCTCTTGAAAGCCGAGGTCATCGAACCTTTGCGACAGTTGGAATTGGAGATAAGCCGTCAACTGCAACAGCAAAGCGGAAGAACAAACCTGCGATTGCGTGATGAAGGAGCGGCACCGGAGCGGTATCGTCGAGCGGTCGAGGAATACTACAGACGACTTTCGGGTGCGCGACCGAAACAGTAGGCAGGCGACTAAGCAGGAGCAGAAGAGAGCGGGGCTAAGAGGGACGATTTCATGAAGCGGTTTGCAAGAAAACTCGGTTTCCCTTTGGTGCTCTTATCTTTGGTGCTGGCTCCAATCGCTGCACAGGACCGCACGGACGACTTTCGAAACTTTCGCCGTCGTCCTCCTTTAATCAAACCTGAAGCAACCGGTGCATCGTTCGGCGAGTATACATTCGTCCGAATGATTTACGATTCGCCGTACCGAGCCCGCGGTTACGGTGGGGGCACTTGGACCACTGATTACCCCGAAGCCGATAATAATTTGATCGTAGGTCTCCGCGAGTGGGCGGGGACGAATCTAAAGATTGCACCGCGACCGGAGCAGTTGGAGATCATGGACGATCGAATCTTCGACTACCCCTTGATCTACGCAGTGGAACCGGGATTTATGGAACTCTCCACAGAGCAAGCGGCCAAGTTACACGAATACATCAACCGCGGCGGTTTTATTTTCCTAGATGATTTCTGGGGTGAATACGAATGGGAAAACGTTCAGGAACAAATCAAAAAGGTCCTGCCCGAATATGAGATCAAAGAACTGCCATTGACTCATCCAGTGTTCCATTCATATCTCGACATCGAAGAGATCGTTCAGGTGCCGAATATCTACAATGCCATGCGTGGTGTAACATCCGAGAAAGGTGGGGTCACTCCTTATTACATGGGTGTCGAGAACAAGCAGGGTCGACTGGTGGTGTTCATTTCGCGCAACAGCGATCTCGGTGACGCGTGGGAATGGATCAACGACTCGCGCTATCCAGTAAAATACGGGCTGCCTGCTTACAAGGTCGCGATCAATGTGGTCATCTACGCGATGAGCCACTAAGACGGTGAGGTTTTAGTTGTAGGGGCGGCGCTAAGCCATACCAACATTTCTGATGTTACGCTTCAAAGCTATAGTCTTCTTGCTTTGCCTTTGCTACGCCACGGTTGCGTATGGTCAAACGCCTGTCGACTCTGACGATGTTATTCGCGTCGAGAGTGACCTGACCAATCTGCTGTTGACGGCCACTGACAAGCAACGCCGCTTCATCACCACGCTGAAGGCTGAAGATCTGCGAGTGCTCGAAGACGGCACGGCTCAACAAATCTTTACCTTTCAACGCGAAACTGATCGACCGCTTGCGCTGGCTTTACTAATCGATGTCAGCGGATCCGAAGAACGAAGTTTGCCGAAAGAGAAAGCCGCTGCCCGGCTCTTCATCGAACGCGTCCTGAAATCTAAGAAAGATCAAGCCGCGATAATTCCCTTCGCTGATACGCCATTTCTCGAGCAGCCTCTAACCCCAGACGTACTAAGCATCTATAAGGCACTCGAGCGTGTTGAGGTCGCACTGCCTGCGTATCTCGGTTCGGGTCGACCTCTCAAAGGATTTCCAACCGGACCGGGAATGCCTGCGCCGCCTGACCCAGGAGCAACGGCAATCTGGGAGGCACTCTACTTAACTTCGCAACTGGTCCTCGATCCAATACGCGATCAGCGCCGGCGCGCGATCATCTTACTGACGGACGGTTGGGACACTGCGTTGGAGAGCCGCGTCTCGCGGCCCCGTGCAATCGATAGCGTTCTTTCTGTCGAAGCCGTCATCTACGTCATCGGCATTGGTGATGAAAAGCACGACGGCGTAAATAAAGGCACTTTGAAGGAGATCGCGGAGCGCACTGGCGGACGAGCTTTCTTTCCGAAGAAGGAAGAAGATCTCAACGCAGCTTTCTCCGAGATTGAACAGGAACTGAGGACGCAGTATTTGCTCGCTTACTCATCGACGAACAAAAATCGCGACGGCTCCTACCGGCAGGTTGTCGTCGAGATTACGAATCCTGCGCTCGCTAAAGAAAAGGTTCAGTTGCGACACCGTCCAGGTTATTTCGCAAAGCGCGTCCAGTAATCTGGAATCCTCAAATCATCCGAAAGGAAAACTACTGGCCGCAGATTTTCACAGATAAACACAGATTTAGAAATAAACGGAGCTGCGATACTTCTGAGATGTGTTCATCTTTGTGATCTGTGTCTGACCACGTGCATGGATAGCGAACTGAAACTTACTATTGTGCTCGAACGACCAACTCCGGGTTGTGATTACGGTCTGCAAAAAGGCAAAGGTAACGATTACGAAACTGTGCAAACGCAGCGAGGTGCAAACAAGGATTTAATTTTCAACTTCACAGTGCGCGTTACTGAGGCTAAAAATGGCCAGCCGAACTTCCTCGGCCCGTTCGCGCAAGGCAGCGCTGATGGTCGTTTTGTTTATCTCGACATTGGAACGTACGCTGGTCAGAAGAACACTGAGTGGGCCAGGAGACTGAAGATTCCACTGGCGGATATCGAGTGGCCTGCAATTGAATCAGCATTAAAGGCGGGAACGCCTTTGCAAGCTCGTGTCGCCGGCAGCGGCGGCAGAGATGGTGGTCCAACGTGCGGCACGATCAAACCATTCACGGGCTGGCATGTACGGCAGACAAGAACTCACACGCCATGACGAACAGACGATTTGATCGGCGTAGTTTCATTCAAGGAGCTATTGCGACGGGAGCTCTTTGGGCAACGGCGCGATCCGGGTTGGCGGCGATCGCGGATTTGCAACGGAGATATGCGCCGGTCAAGGTCGCGCGTGATCGCGTGATTCGCGAGGTCGTCGGCCTTAGACCGTACAGGCCTGAAGGGTTTGTTGTTAAAGCTGAACGAATCGGTCCGAAACTTATCGTACATAACTACGGACACGGCGGCGGTGGCGTCACTCTTTCATGGGGTACAGCATCACTGGCCGTTGATTTAGCTCGCGATTTTGTGAACGCGAGAACAGGCGCGCGACGAAGCCTGCCTACACGTTTCGCGGTGCTCGGCTCAGGCGTCAGCGGCCTCTCGACGGCGATTCTGTTGCAACGTCGTTTCCAAAACGGTCCAGGCACGGTCACGATTTACGCAAAGGATCTGCCGCCAAACACAACCTCGAACATCGCCGGTGCGCATTGGTCGCCAACCTCAGTATTTGAATCGAGCACACCAGCTTTTGACGCGCAGTTACGCCTCGCGTGTCAGATTTCAAATCGAGCATTTCAACTGTTGGTGGGAAACGAATACGGCGTTCGGTGGGTAGAGACGCTCGAGCTCATGCGAAATGAGGCGTCGCTGCAACGTGAAATGCCAGGCGGGAATGATTTGTATCGCCAGATCGAGATTCATAAAGATCCGGATCGATTCTTCGGATTTCCATTCGTGCGGCAGTACTACACGATGTTAATTGAGCCATCGATCTATCTCGGCGCTTTGCTGCGTGATTTTTATATCGCCGGTGGAAGAGTTGTGGTGAAACAGTTTCGCAGTCGAGAGGAAATTGGACGACTGACCGAACCGGTAGTCTTCAATTGCACTGGGCTGGGTGCTCGCGACCTCTTCGGCGACGAAATGCTGACACCAGTGCGAGGACAGTTGGAAATACTGTTGCCACAGCCGGAGGTCGACTACTGCTATTTAAGTTCCGGCTACATGTTTCCGCGCCGCGATGGCGTCGTGCTCGGTGGAACCTGGGACCACGACGACTGGAACTTGAATCCAAATCCAGAACAGTCAACGATGATCCTCGAAACGCACACGCAGATCATGAAGGGTCTGAAGAATTAACAGAGAGAAATCATCATTGAGGATCATAACACTGAAGCTGCATCAACAAGTTCGACGTACATAACGGCGGTCACTCAACTCACTGAAACAACTCAACATGAAGAATGTGCGGGTAAGGAAGGGTGGTTTACCCCCGCTCAAGTGCCAATTTCATTCAAGGGTCAGTGATCATGGAAATTGAGCGGGGGTGAACCGCCCTTCCCTACCTGCACATTACTTACTTGAGTGGTGCAAATGAAGTTGAGTGCTTGCTGTTATGTACCTTGAGTCTTTTACCACTGCAGGCCAGGAGAACATGCACACCGGAGTCGCACAGCACGGGAAGTTACAGTAATAAGTTCGACGTTCATAACGGCGATCACTCGACTCCACTGAAACAACTCAACATGAAGAATGTGCAGGTAAGGAAGGGTGGTTTACCCCCGCTCAAGTGCCAATTTCATTCAAGGGTGAGTGATCATGGAAATTGAGCGGGGGTGAACCGCCCTTCCCTACCTGCACATTACTTACTTGAGTGGTGCAAATGAAGTTGAGTGCTTGCTGTTATGTACCTTGAGTTTTTTACCACTGAGGTCCAAGAGAACCTGCCCATTACTTGAGCGGTGCTATGAAGTTGAGTGCTCGCTGTTATGTGGCTTGAGTCTATGTCGTTTCGCTAATCAGACATTAGCTTGCGCAGCTTCTCGATCGGTCTTCGCAAGGATCTTTTCGTGCGCAACATGTCGCTCCAAAGATCACCGACCTTCGCCGTCCGTTGAGCCATCGTTCGCAAAGTGAAGGTCCTTGGACCAACCTTACAACTCTCAACTTCGTTCCAGGTGCAGGGAGCAGAAACTGGAGCTCCCGGTCTAGCCCGCACTGAATATGCGGCGGCGAACGTAGCACTGTATCCATTGCGGCCTGTGTCGACGAGAATCCGACCACCGCGATCCGCTTTGCTGAATTCCTGTGTAAGGGTTGCTGGATATCGCGTCACAAGCAGTCGTCCGGTATGATGCGCAAACCGCGCCACTTCGCCGAAGTCGGATTTTGAATCCAGTGGTACTGCAATGTGAAAGCCCTTCGAACCTGAGGTCTTAATCCAACTTGGCAATCCCAATTCATTTAGAAGGTCGCGCAGTTGAACAGCTGCCCCACAAAGAATTTCGTTCTCGTCATCCTTCGACGGATCGAGATCAAAGACGCAAATGTCCGGGTTGTATAACTTCGGCGCACGCGAGGGCCACACATGTATCGTGATGCTGTTTTGATTGGCTAACCACAGAAGCGATCTGACGTCGTTGGCAATAGGATGATGTACAGTCCCTTCCTTTTTCGGGACTTCGACACGTTTTAGCCAATCGGGAAATCCTTTCACGACATCTTTTTGAAAAAATCCTGGCTGCCCGATGCCGCGATGAAATCGTTCCATCGTGATGGGGCGATTGCGAATGTGAGGCAGCATGATTGGAGCGATCTGTTCGTAATAATCGGCAAACTCCCCCTTTGTAATGTCGTCAGCTGGAAAGAGAATTTTTTCGGGATGGGTGATCATCTCTTAACTCCCAACAGCCGTGGGTGTCTCAGCTTGCCGTGCACAGTCCATTCGATGAATCCCACTTTGACAACGATCTCCGGTTGCACCCAATGCGCGCGCAGTCTTGGCAGTCCGATAGCTTTTGTAAACGGTGCCTTTGGAATCTCAAGTCGATTTAGTTGATCACGTAACTGAAGTAACAATTGATTGTCGAAACCTGTGCCAATTTTTCCAGCAAACACAAAATCTTTTCCGTCGTAATGACCCACCAACAGCGCCCCTAAACCAACCCGCTGGCCCTGCGGATCCGTGAAGCCTCCGATCGTGAACTCCGCTGAGAGTTCGCACTTCATTTTCAGCCATTGCTTCGACCGACGGTGTTCGTAAATAGAGCCGCAACGTTTTGCGATAACTCCCTCCCACCCTTCCTTCTGTGCGAGTTCCCACGGTCGTTCATCGTCGATGAGAGCAACGCGCTGCAGCGGCCCCTTCAGTTGCAGTTGGTCTAACAACGACTGGCGCTGCTCGAGGGGTAGCGCCGTTACACTACCGTCAAACCACATGACGTCAAAAACGTGGTACGTAACTTTTCCGGCGCCCCAGGTTAATTCACCGTCGAGGATTAACTGATGCGTTGGCAACTTCGCGATCTGTTGCGCGACGAGTGGCAGGTTTTGTGGCAAACGATTACGCGAATACAAATCGACCTTGCTGCCGTTCTTGTAAGCGAGCAGCCGAATCCCATCAAACTTACGTTCGAAGATCCACTCTGCATCAGCAAATCGCTCCTGCGTGAGGGTCGCAGCCATTGGCGTGAGCCATTCCGGAAATGCTGAAGTCATGTAGAGACAGATTAAGCGATTAGCAGCAAGGCGGAAAAGATGAGCGAAGACGGTTAAGTGATGTAACGACGCACCGCGAAAGAGTCCCCTACTCGCCGAAAATTCCCCAAAGAAACCAACCCATCGTGTTCTGAAATTCAGACGGCCAGTCTGAGATCAAGACGAAGGCGCTCGGTCGATGGGCAAAACTACGTATAAACACTTAAAGAACTTGACCCTTACTCCGTAAACATCTGAGGCAGAGCGCGGATCGATGTTTGCTCTGAATCGCGTGAACTACTTAAAGGTCAGCCTCTCTCAAGCCCGATAGCCCCCGTAGGTTTTGTCTGAGTAAACCCAGTTCAAAATGAGAACCCGACGCACTGTTTCATGCCTGATTCTTGCCGCCTATCTACTGGCCGCCCTTGGTACACCCGCCTACGCCGATCCAGTTGAGACCAGACAAATCACGCAAGTAGTTACCAGCGGATACAACGTGCCTGACATTCGTCTGCGTGCACTGACAATCGATGACATACCTCACGAACAAGTTCCTCCAAGTCCCAGCAAGAACGATTCGCAACCGCATTTTGGAACTGTAGTGGCGATGGATTTTGCGACCCTGTCGCTGCAACAAGACCCTCAGAAAGGGATTCACCCAACCGTCGAAACAACAATCTGTGATTGCGCCGACCTGATGATTCCAGTTGCCGGTGAGTTCCCGAAGTGGCCGTTACTTTTTCTTGCTGGTATTCCGTTGATCTTTATTAAGGGCGGTGAAGAGGAGCTACCTCCAACAGATATTCCAAAGCCAACACCACCACCGCCACCGGCACAAACGCCTACGCCAACTCCCGAACCAACATCGCTATTGTTGTTGTTCACCGGTGTGTGTGCCGTCGGTGTGCGCTTGAGGAAATCAGTGCGTCGGTCCAACCGTGACGGAAAAACCGATGACGTGTAAGCCCGTTAATCGAAGTCGCCTGTACATAGTCGCATTCGCGATTCTCTGCGTATTGTGCGTGGGCTCATCTGGTTCGTCAGCGGTGTTTGCACAGAAAACAAAGCGCGCCACTTACGGGGCGCTGCGCGTTCAGTCCAACCCAGGGGGTATGCCGGTTGAGGTTGATGGAGTACGTTCCGGCGTCACCAGTAGTGGCGAAGATCTACAAATCGAACCGCTTACAGCTGGGCTGCATACGGTGGTCGTTACTTTGCCCGACGGTAGCCAGTGGCGTCGTGAGATCGATATCGCCGCCGGAAGAGTAAAGTGTGTCGCCGTCGCTTATCGTCCGCCGCCACCGCCTATTGCTACCTTGCCGTGTCCATACCCAGTGAATATTGATGCACCAACCCAAGTTACTGATGGAACAATCGTGACTTACAGTGCAAACGCAACCTACAGTGGGACGAACAACCTGATCTACACATGGACCGTACTCCCGGGCACCGCGAAGATACTCAGCGGCGCAGGTTCTTCACGCGTTGAAATAGATACAACCGGACTTGCCGGGCAGCGACTGATTGGAACACTCGTAGTTGACGATGGCTCCGGCGGAGTCGGTTGCCGTCAAATCGTGCAAGCTGCGACTTACATCCCGCCCATCGAACGGCGCGAACGCGTTAGTAACCAGTTTGATGTGTGTTGCGAGTGCGCCAGCGATGATCAGAAGGCGCGGTTAGACAACTTCGCAATCGCACTGCAAAACGATCCGACGATGACTGCCTACATCATCGCCTATTCAAATCGAGGCAAACGTCAGCCGCAAGCCAAACAAGTCCTCGCCCGCGCGCGTGAATATCTGATTTCGAGTCGAGGTATTGATGGATCGCGGATCGTGACGCTCGATGGTGGCCCACACGATCAGAATTGCATTGAACTCTGGTTGGTACCTCAAGGAGCGGCGCCACCAGTGCCGAAACCATGAGGAATATGAGCCGTGTCTAAATTCTTGAGAGCCGCATTGTTTCTGATGCTTGTCGCCACAGTATCCGTGAGCGCGCAACAACCAGGTGCGCAAGTCGCCGTCTATACACCCCCGGTCTTGACTATTGCCGGAGATGCACCCGTAATCCGCAACTGTGGTCCTGCCGGCAAAACAGAAGTTCATTTGACTGCTCAAACTACCCGCGGAACCACTCCAACTCGCTACGTCTGGACAACCGATGCTGGTCGTATTGAAGGTAATGGACCTACTGCCACCTGGACTCTCGACGGCGTCGCGCCAGGTTACTACCACGCAAGTCTTCAGGCCTCTGCTGGAACGACCAATGACGAATGTCAGGTTTTCGCTTCGACGGTAGTGAGTGTCGAATGTCCACCTGTTCCTGAATGTCCGAAACTGCAGATCCTGTGTCCATCCGGGATTGAGGTAGGTCAACGAATAACGTTCGACTCACTCGTAAGCGGCAGTCTAGGGACTTCACCATTTGTCTACAATTGGACTATCTCAGGTGGATCGATAATAGAGGGTCAGGGAACAAGATCTATAAGCGTTGATACAGCGGGATTAGAAGGACAGTCACTGACCGCGACCGCTGTACTCGCTGGTTATGACGCGTCGAATGGAGGATGTTCGGCGAGCTGCTCCGTTTCAATACCGGTACCGCAAACCTGCCGCAAGTTTGATGAATATCCTGACATCACTCGCAACGATGAGAAAGCACGGCTGGATAATTTGAGCGTCGAACTCCAGAACGATCCATTTGCCACGGCCTACGTAACTATCCATCCAAGCGAACGAGGAAAGTCGGGCGACATCGACAAACGCTCTCGCAACATCATCGACTACCTCATGAATGCGCGAGGCTTGGATAGTAAGCGCATCGTGATCAAGACGGGATCGGTGCGCCCAACCTCAACCGTAGAGATCTGGTTATGCCCGCGCGGCGTTACGCACTGAAGCTATTCAGTACCATGCGCGGTAGCGGATGGTCATGACTCAACGCAAAAAGATCTGATGTCGCGAGGTTGAGCGTGGCCATGCGCTATCGCGCATGGTACTGAATAGCCTCTTTCGCTACTTATTCAGAGCTTCGTTTAGTTTGTCGTGCCTCGCGTCACTTTCAATTCATCAGTAAGTTGACCCCTCATAAAACTCACCACATTCGGTACCATGCACGGTAGCGGATGGCCAAGACTCAACTCCATTAGTGCGGTGTCGAGATTTGGCCATTCGCTGCCGCGAATGGTACTGAATGGGTTGGTCAATTGATCAGACGTTCCTGAAGTGTGTCGGACATTGATTCGCTCTTCCCTCCTCCGCTTTGAAGAAACTTCTTTTGTCGCTCGCAGTCCCGTGATAAAAGGACGTTCCCCAGACAACTTTCAATCTGCTTTTCGTCGAGGTGTCTATGCGAATTTTTGTATCACGACTGCTCGTTTTCGTTTACATCATCTCCGGGATCGCGATTGCTAACCCAGCAGACGAGGCGCAGATCAAACGCGTCGAGCAGGGGCTCCTTCCTGCAGTCCTCATAAAGGGTGAACCAGGTTTCTCGATCACAGATCGCATGAAGTTTTATAAGGTGCCAGCCTTGAGCGTCGCGGTTATTAAGGACTTCAAAATCGACTGGGCGCGTGCCTACGGCGTTAAGGATCTCGAGACGAATGAGCCGGCTACCACCGAAACACTCTTTCAAGCAGGCTCGATCAGTAAGTCAGTTAACGCAATGGTGGTGATGAAGAAAGTTGAGCAGGGTAAACTTTCACTCGATGAAGACATAAATACTAAACTAACGTCTTGGAAACTTCCCGATAATCAGTTCACCGCAAAAAAGAAGGTAACGCTGCGAAATCTACTTAGCCACACGGCGGGGACCACCGTCCACGGCTTTCCAGGTTACGCGATCAACGAAAAACTCCCGACGCTTCCACAGGTGTTGGACGGAGCCTCTCCAGCGAATACGGCTGCGGTTCGTGTGGACATGGAGCCTGGGACTCAATTCCGCTATTCCGGCGGAGGCACCACCATCACTCAACTCGCTCTAACTGACATCGAGAAGAAACCGTATCCTGCGATAGCGAGAGATACCGTGCTCGCACCACTCGGCATGCGCGACAGCACTTATGATCAGCCGCTCTCAACAGAGTGGCGCAAGAAAGCTGCGACCGGTTATCGATCCAACGGCAGTGAAGTTGTGGGAAAGATTCACATCTATCCTGAAATGGCAGCAGCTGGATTGTGGACCACACCAACTGACCTCGCAAAATTTGCTATTGAAGTGCAGCTCTCGCTTGCGGGTCGGTCAAATAAGGTTCTGACGAAACAATCCGTAGAAACGATGACATCTTCGTTTATGGAAAACGTTGGCTTGGGCTTCTTCATTGAGAAGCATGGCAACGCACTGTATTTCGGGCACGGTGGAGCTGACGAGGGGTTTCGTGCCGAATTGCTGGTGAGCCGTGACAAAGGCTATGGCGTTGCCGTGATGGTGAATTCTGATAACGGGGAGATTCTAAGAGAGGTCATTCGCGGTGTTGCGCGCGAGTATGGGTGGGATGAATTCCTGCCTGCTCCATACGAAATCATTTCTCTCGATGCTGCGAAGTTGGCGACATTCTCCGGTCGTTACCAGGTGAATCCCGATCGTGTTTTGACGATTATATCCTCCATAACGAAAACCGGACCACACGCTATAACCACGCTGAATGCCCTGCCCACAGGCGATGCTCCGTTTGCCCTTCTACCGATCAGCGAAACGAACTTTATTCGCCGTGATTCGCAGTTGAAGTACAACTTTGTGCGACCGGAAGGTTCTTCCACTGGTGATTATCAGTTACAGATTGTTGGTCAGGAAGGCACGCTCCAAACTAAGCGACTAACCGAAGACATGCTCGTACCGTTTGAAATGTTGCTAGCCGGTAAGATCTCGGAAGCGATTGATGGTTATCGAAAAATAAAGAGAGAGACCCCGCAGAATGTAACCATCAGAGAAGAGCGTATAAACAACCTCGGCTATTCACTGCTGCAACAAGGCAAGCTAGCGGAGGCAACAGCCCTGCTGAAGCTTAACGTGGAGTTCTATCCCGATGCGTGGAACACGTATGACAGTCTCGGCGAGGCATACATGAAGGCTGGACAAAAGGATCTGGCAATTTCGAATTACAAAAAGTCTCTTGAACTAAACCCGCAGAATTCAAACGCGCGGGAAATGTTGAAGAAGCTGGAGGAGTAAGTCGTTGCCGTAGCAGTTACACGTTGCGAAGAACCGCGGCCAACGTTTCACACAGTCGATCGCCATCAGTCTCTGTGAATGGCATTGGTGGGCGAATCTTGAGCACGTTGTGAGATGGTCCGTCGGTGCCAAAGAGAATCTGGCGGTTGCGCATTTCGTTGACAACGAAGTCTGCTTGCCCAGTTGCGGCGGCGAGCGTTTTTCGATCGCGAACCAGCTCGATACCGAGGAACAAGCCACTGCCGCGAACATCACCGATTATCTCGTAACGCTGCTTCAGTTCGTTTAGCCGCCCAAGCAACAATTCTCCGACAGCCAAGGCGTGAGGTTGCAGTTTTTTTTCGAAAACTTCCTCAAGCACCGCGAGGCCAATGGCACACGAAACCGGGTTGCCACCAAACGTGCTGAAGAACTCCATTCCATTGTTGAACGACGCAGCGATCTCAGGAGTAGTGACGACAGCTCCGATTGGATGTCCGTTACCGATCGGTTTGCCTAAGACCACAATGTCGGGAACTACACCGTAACTTTCAAAAGCCCAAAAGTGTGTTCCGATACGTCCGTAACCGGTTTGGACTTCGTCCGCGATGCAAACGCCGCCGGATCTTCGAATCGTGTCGTACACCTGCTTGAGATATCCTGCGGGCAAAACAATTTGACCACCAACACTCGGCATCGACTCAGCAATAAAACCAGCTAGCGGAATTTCTCTTTCGCGAAGGTCTTCGATCACGCGTGCGACGTGTTCAGCGTCAGAGGCACTCCCTCCGCGAAACGGATCCGGCAATGGCACACTATGGACCCACGGCGGTGGTCCTTCTCCACCTGGACCATTGTGCTTGTACGGACTAATTTCAATCAGTGTGTTTGTATTTCCGTGATAGGAATGGTCGAGGACAATCACGTCGCGAGCGCGAGTGTGTGCGCGTGCGAGTCGGAGTGCTAACTCGTTTGCTTCACTTCCGGAATTTACAAAGAAACATACGCTGAGTGGATCAGGAAGCGTCGCAGTCAGACGTTCGGCGAATTGATTGATCAGATCATGGAGATAACGCGTGTTTGTATTCAGCAGCGCCATTTGTTCCTGGCCTGCTGCGACAACGCGTGGATTGCAATGTCCAACGTGCGCGACGTTGTTATATGCATCGAGATATTCGACTCCGGCATCGTCGTAGAGATATTGCATCGAGCCGCGCACGATCTTCAGCGGATCCTTGTAAGCGACACTCAGGTTCCGACCAAGCAGTCTCTTTCGCTTTGCGAGCGTCTCAGCTTTAGTTGTCATTTCAACAATCCACTGAAGAATGGCAGCCCCGTCTCAAGATTCAAAATATCAAGTGCTATTCAGTACCATTCGCGGTAGCGGATGGCCAAGACTCAACTCCATTAGTGCGAGTGTTGAGATTTGGCCATCCGCTACCGCGAATGGTACTGAATAGCTTCGTCACTTGATCAGAGGTTCCTAAAGCGTATCGGACATTCGGTTGAGCAGTTTTTAGGAAGCTTGAGTGTGATGTAACTCGAGCGCCGCTAAACCACCCTTCCTAAACTGCGTTTGGTTCGTGCGTAAAGGCCGGGGCCGGAAACCCGATCCACGAAAACACACGAAAGTACACGAAATCAATTTCGGGCCCACGTGTACCTGATCATCACTCATTACA
>JBKPMX010000082.1:0-32528 GCA_046765655.1 Acidobacteriota bacterium | reverse complement strand
CCGTTAGGAGTGCAATGTGCAGACTTTCCATACGACCCGCAGCCATTCTGAAGGAAACACATGGCACTCCTTTGGAGTGCGATTTAAAAAGCGCTGCAAAGCTATAAACATCGCGCTCCTCCGGAGCGAAGAATTTGCTAGCGGTTCGATTACATCGGGGGCAGCGTTTCATTACATTCACTCAGGCAAATTCATACGCCTAACGAAACTTTTAAACCGCTGATCGTTACGCAAAGGCTCCATGAACGGGTCGCTCTTTAACCAGAGAAGTCGCCAGTCGCGCGCCTTCAACGCATTCTCCATTTCGGTGAAGGCGTTCTCGCGATCACCAAGCGCGGCATAAATCGATGCAATGTAATAGGAAACGACGTACTGTGACTTTGATAATGTCTTAAGCTCGCTGATTATCTCGGAGGCTTCGTTTCTGCGGCCCAGTTTCGCATAGGCAACACCCTGATTCTGGAGTTCCCATTGCCCATTCGGCCCGCGCATTCGATTTTGCTCGATGAACTCCAATGCCTCGGCATTCATACCGTTATGCAGATAGATCTGGGTTAATACGTTTCGAGCCACAGGATGATTTGGATCGAGGTCATAGCTCTTCCTTCCCAGCTCAAGGGCTTTTGCGCGCTGCCCCGCGGCGGACATCCACCAGGCCGATGTCGCTCCAAAATTGACGTCGAGCGGTTCTATCTCAATCGCGCGACTCATTTCGTCTATCCCTACGGCCAACTGGCCGGTTGCCGCGAGGTAGGTCTGGCCGTAACGAAAGTGAGCAACCGCGCTGTTAGGATCGAGTTCTATGGCCCGCTTGAATTCACGTTCAGATTCGGGCCAGTTCCAGTCATACGCAGCGAGAGTGTTTGCGAGCGCGGTGTGTCCTTCGGACAGATTCGGGTCGATCTCAAGGGCACGGGTTGCCGCCGCTTTCGCCAGCGGAAAAGCTTCCTGCGGTGATGAATAGGGGTAGGCAGGCAATTGGTTGTAAACCTCGGCCAAGCGCGCGTATGCGAGTGCGAAGTTCGGGTCTAGATCTATCGCCTGTTTATACGACTCGATCGCCTTCTCGACATCCTCCTTTGTTCGTCGTGCGAAGTAGTATCGACCTTTCATGTATAGCTGATAAGCATCGTTACTATTTGTGTATTTCTTGGTGATAGCTTTCTCGTTACCCGCCAGCTTCATTTCGAGCTTCTGGGCGATCACAGTGGCGATCTCACGCTGAGTGGCGAGTAGATCAGACATCTTGCGTTCATACTGTTCGGCCCAAATCAGTTTGTTGCTGCGCGAATCAATAAGCTGAACGCTGATTGAAAGATCATCGCCGCGTTGCATGAGTCTGCCGGACATCACCGCATCGACCTGAAGCTCCCTGGCGATTCCGGCAACATCCGTCGCTTTGCCTTTGTATTGCATCACGGAACTGGTCGGACTGACCTTAAGATTAGGCAGCTGGGAGAGTCGATAAATCAAAGAGTCAGCCAAACCATCTGACAAGTAATCCGTATCCGAATTACCACTGCGATTTTCGAAGGGCAGAACGGCGATCGATTCTATGGCCGTGCTGCCCCTTCGCGTGAAGTAAAAGTACCCGGCAATCGCGATCGCCGAAAAGACTACGACTACCACGATGGCTGGTGCTATCAAACCTTTACGTCGACTCGGTCTTATAGACTCATGCGTGGTGCTTGGTGCAGCCTGCTGAGAAAGAACCGTAGTTGGCCCGGTCGCGCGATTGACATGGGGTTCCGTGTTATGAGGAAGAATGCTCGTGTGAACCTCGCTCGCACCCGGTGAACCAAACTGCGCCGTTCCCGCTTCGCTGCCGATCGATGTCGAATCATTGACGAGCGTCGCACCATCGGCGCGACAAAACTTCAGCGACTCGTCAGTCTCAACGCGATTACATTGGGGGCAGCGTTTCATTTTGGAGTGCTGCGGCTTGACGCAGCTTTGTAATTGTCGGTGATTTCTAACACGGCGGATACTGGTCGAACTAGAAAAGCGGCGCCAAGCCGCCCCACTCCAAATTGCCTGTCACTTCTTCAACAGCGCTGGCCAATTCATGACCATCGTCGGCGGAGCTGCCTTTGATTCGCCAATCAATGTTCCGATCAAAAAGCGTTGACCGTCGGGTGTGACGTCGAATTCATGGAAACTGATCCATGCCATCATGCGTGTCTTGAAAAGTGCTTTTGGTGTTGCAAACTCAAACTCACTCCCATCACTTTTGACCGCAGTCGCCATCATTTGCCCATCGGGAGCTACAAAAAAGAGTTCGCTTCCGTCGGCCCGCCAGACTGGAAGCATCCCGCCTGCGCTCGAGATTAGTTTCCTGTCGGAGCCGAGTTTGCCTTCGTTGGAAAACGATTGAACGTAAATCTCAGACTTACCTGTTTCATCCGAGTTGTAGGCGAGCCATCGTCCATTTGGCGAAAGTTTCGGTTGTTGGTCATCGAACGGAGAATCCAGTAAGGCGTACTCTTTTTTATCTCCGAACGTTGGATACACCCACAGATCGCGGCGCGTCTTTACTCCCCGATGTACATAAATGATGAAGCGGCCGTCGGGTGACCACACTGCAGGAAAGTTTGCTCCGCGAAGAAGTAATTCTTCGGCGCCCAGACCGTTCGCCGCCTTCACGCTCATTCCCCCATTTCCACCGCTGTAGACAACTCGGCTTCCATCCGGCGACCAAGCGGGAATTTGGCTGAAGGTAGAGGTGATTCGAAGGGCTGTACCTTTTTCAAGGTCGATTACCCAGAGATTCGAATCTCGCTTTACCACGAGTCGTTTCCCGTCAGGTGAAAGATGCGGATCCTGTCCGACAGCAACCTTCGTCGGGGTATCAATTGCACCGATCTGTTTTCCCTGGCGATCGAACCAGACTAGCTGATAATCCCGTTGCCACTGGCCCTGGCAGATCAAAATACCGTTGTCAGAAATAGAGAACCGCCGACCTCCACGCATGTTTTGCTGTCCTGTGACTAAGGGGGTCGCATCTCCGCTAAGCGCGAGTTTTGACACATCGAATGCTTGTGCGACTAACACATCATTGCGTACAAAAATCAGATAGCCTTGCGGCGCATAAACAGCTCCCGAGTCGTCAGACGAGATTTGTTTTATTTCCGGCGAATCTAGTGAGCCTGCCGAAATTCCTCGCGTCGTTGGATTAAGCTGATCACCCACCTCTCTGAGGAAAAGAAAATGGCGACCATCTGGCAGAAAATACGGAAACCGATGTCGTTCGTCATCGGAATAGCTGGCTTGCATTGGGAGAGGTTTAGGTTCTCCGCCTTCTGCGGCAGTTTGGACCAGCGAGGTGCGATAGTCAGGCGCGAATACAATATTCCCGTCCTTATTCCATGTTCCTCCAACTAGTCGTGCGGCATCGCACAACACCTGCGCGTTACCTCCCGACAGATCCGAGCGCTTGAGTTTGCCGTTTGAGCCGAAGGCAATCGAACGACTATCGGGTGACCAGAATGGCTCGATGGCATAGTCGGAACCGGGCAAAAGCTTTGCTTCAGTAGAATCTAGATCGCGAACGTAGAGCATCCACTTTCCCTCGGAAGCGCTCGCTGTGAATGCGACTTTCTTACCATCGGGCGAGATCACTGCGAAATCCGGAGACATATCGTTGAATGAGAGTTCTGCTGGTGGGACAAACGAGAGACGTGCCGCACTGCCTTCCGGTGAAGAAGATCTCGTCATCAGATATATTGCGGCAAAGGCAACCAGGGCCACGGCCAACACCGCAACAGCAGTC
Source organism: Acidobacteriota bacterium (assembly GCA_046765655.1). Classification (GTDB taxonomy): domain Bacteria; phylum Acidobacteriota; class Blastocatellia; order Pyrinomonadales; family Pyrinomonadaceae; genus PSRF01. The sequence continues at coordinate 28,759 of JBKPMX010000082.1, read as the reverse complement.
CAGGGAATTCGTGAACGCCAGGTTGACTCTGTGATTTTCGAAACACTCGCAACGCTCGCTGCAGTTGTCAGATCACTACCGGATGAACTGGTAGGAGCAGATAACGACTCAAGCGCAAACCCTAGATCGTATGCCGAATGAAAACGCCGCTCGGGTTTCTTTTCAAGACAACGATTAACGATGCGTTGCAGGGCTGGATTGATATTCGGATTCGTTGTGTTCAGTTCTTCCGGTTCTTCTTTCAGAATCGCCGTCATCGTCTCCGCCATCGTGTCGCGACGAAACGCACGTTGACCCGTAATCATCTCGTGAAGGATCGCCCCGAATGAGAAGATGTCTGATCGGTAATCTGCCTTTTCGCCGCGCACCTGCTCCGGTGACATGTAACCGACAGTTCCCATCACAACGCCTGGATTGGTTAGCACTTTGCGCGTTGCGTCTTCTGAGCCTGTCGAAGTGCCTGCTTCTGACAACTTCGCCAAACCGAAGTCCAGAATCTTTACGCGATCATCATTAGTAATAAACAAGTTTTCGGGTTTCAGATCGCGGTGAACAATTCCTTTGCCATGCGCGGCGGACAGACCATTCACTATCTGCTGTGCATAGTCGATTGCCTTGCGCAAGGGAAGGGAACCGGCGTCCAAAATCTCGCGAAGTTCTTCACCTTCGAGTAACTCGGAAACGATGTAAGGTGAACCGTTATCCGCGCCGATGTCGTAGACGGTGAGAATGTTTGGATGGTTCAGTGCAGACGTCGCGCGCGCTTCCTGTTCAAAACGTTGTAGGCGATCAGGACGACTGGAAACTTCCGCAGGCAGAAGTTTAATTGCAACTTCACGATCCAGGCGGGTGTCACGGGCGCGATAGACTTCACCCATTCCGCCGGCGCCGATTTTCGAGATGATTGTGTAATGTGCGAGTGTTGTGTTGTGGGAGAGAGTCATTTCATTGAAGATTTCAGATTGATGATTGCCGACTTAAGTTAAAAGGCTATGCCTCCGTTCATAGTTCTTTGCCGCACGATCTGGTTGAAGTTCCCCCCGGCTGCGTTTCATTCGTTACCGACTCGTACGATGAGCTTGCCGAAGTTGCGTCCCTCCAGCATGCCGATGAAAGCTTCAGGCGCGTTTTCCAAACCATCGACAAAGTCTTCGCGATACCTGATGGCGCCGCTTGCGATGCCTTCACCGACCTCACGCAGAAAAGCGGCAAAGTGCTCGGCAGCAAATTCGTAGTTTATGAAGCCGCGGACAGTGAGACTTTTCGACAAGATCGTGAGCATAGTTGCCGGCAAGAGGTTGCGACCCTCATCTGGTCCAGTGGCGTTGTAGAGTGCGATTAGACCGCAAACAGGAATACGCGCGAAAGGATTGAGCAAAGGCAATACGGCTTGCCACACTGCGCCGCCGACGTTCTCGAAATAAACGTCAATGCCCTTTGGACAGGCTGCCGACAACTGGGTTGCGAAATCGGGTGCCTTGTGATCGACCGCCGCGTCGAAACCGAGCTCGGTTTTCACGTATGCACACTTCTCGGGACCACCGGCGATGCCAACAGCTTTTGCGCCACCTAGCCTGGCAAGTTGGCCCACCATTGATCCAACCGGCCCGCTTGCGGCCGCGACCACAACGGTATCACCGGGTTTTGGCCTGCCGATCACACGTAGTCCACCATAAGCGGTGAAGCCAGGCATCCCCAGCGCGCCAAGTCCGGTAGTCACCGGAGCAACGGACGGGTCAAGCTTGCGCAGGTCTCCGCGATCGAAAATCGCGTGAGTGCGCCAACCTGTTGGAGCCAGGACCATGTCGCCTGCGGAATAGTTGGAATGATTCGAAGCCACAACTGTAGCAACGGATTCGCCTGGCATCACCGCGTCGAGTTTTGTCGGCGGCGCATACGACTTGCGGTCTTCCATCCGTCCGCGCATATAAGGATCGAGGGAAAGGTACTGCACGCGAACCAGAAACTGACCGGGACCAGGCGTCGGGATTGCAACCTCCTCCAGGCGAAAGTCGCTGAGAGTTGGCTTCCCCTTCGGTCGAGCCGCAAGAACGATCTGGCGGCCAGTATTCGCCGACCCGCCTGTTGATGAGTCAGTCATTGGTTCACTTCCTTTCGACGTTCGATACATTCAGTTCGTCGTATGTGATCAACTGGGATCCGTTTCAGGATCGACTATTCAGTACCATGCGGCGGTAGCGGATGGCCGGAACTCAACACCAGTATCACTGCATTGCGAATTGAGCTGTGGCCATCCGCTACCCCGGATGGTACTGAATTGAATCCGCTACCGCGAAGGTACTGAATAGCCTAACGTGCGGCACGGCCACGAACTCTGATGCCGGCGCGGGAGTTTCACTCATTACCCTCGATCGTAACTATTTCACGCCGACTGCAAGCGTGTCGTGATGTGAACGGATCAGGGTGCGCAGGTATGGACCAATGCGGTTAGCTGCTTCGAACCCGGCCGCTTTCGCCGCTGCCTCCTGATCTGCTTCGGGAATGCCGGCGCTTTCCGCGTAGTGTTTTAGATCACGATACGCACCAACCGTAAACAAGTCCCAGGCAGCGCCCTGGTCGCGGACAAAGATGAAGTTCTCCGGGCGTTTGAGCGCCTTCAGATAAGCATTCTCCATCTCGCGCTCCTTGAATAGTTCCGATTCTTTACCCGCCATCGCATCAAACATCTCAACATGAAAGAAAGCGGCCGACTCAAAAGTTTTCCGAAGATCGCCCAACGGCGGTCCATAAACGAAAACTTCCTCTTGCCACTCGATAAGTTCGTTCAGCCTTGACTGAATACTCTTGAAAGTCGCCGTTCTCTTCGCCACTCGTTCGGGACTGTAATAATCGGCATAACTCTTCATCGGAATCAAAACCAGAAGATCCCAATGATCGCCCTGACTGTGACGCATCAACATCGGCTGCTCATCGCCCGCATCCTTGTATGCAGTCTGTGACGCTTTGAGCAAATCGATCACTTCCAGTAATTTTCCGGGCGCGGCTTGGACCAGCTTGGTCTTGTAGAGATAACTTGACTCAGCCGCACTAGTCGATGAAGCCAACAGAGCTGATGCGATCAACACGAGTGCAGTACGCATACTGGTATTTCCTTTTTTCATGCTCGCTATTCCAACAGATTCACGCGCGTCGGTCTCAATCAGAACTGTCAGGGCACCGCACGCTTAATCTCTTCAAACCAGTTCAGCACAACCTTCATTCTGGTGGTTTCAATATTCCCCTCCGCTGGACGAATCATCAGGAAGCGACCGCTCTTCGGATCCACGTCATATGTGACACCACTGTTGGAGCGTAGATCAAAGATTCCTTTGAAGAGTTCCTTCGGTGTACCAGCTTTGAAAGTTGGTTGAACTTCACACGTCACACCCATAAAGGAATCCTGCTTCCGATAGAACAACAGTCGGCCGTCATTGGACCAATGCGGCTCTTCACCACCATCGGTCGAAACCTGCCAACGCCCTCCGGACCCAGACATATCGCGCACAAAAATTTCCGGACGCACGTTCTCGTTTGATTGATAGGCAAGCCAATGCCCATCAGCAGAAAGCGCGGCGGCATATTCATTGAAGGAACTGTTTACCAGCCGAACTGTTGTTGCGTTTGGTTGCAAACCCAATTCAGTTATGTCGCCGCTGTTTATGTTCATCTGGTAATCGAAAATGGCGCGGCCGCCATCCGGGCTGATCGCCTTGACGTACGCCGTGGTCTCCAGTGAGCTGAGCTTTTCAGCTTCGCGACTGCCATCAGCCGCTTTGCGATACAAGTTTGAGAACCTTCCGGTCGATTCAATCTCTGTGTAATAGATACTCTTGCCATCTGGTGACCAGACAGGCGAAGCATTCGCTAAGTTGAATGTCAATCGAGTGGAAGTGCTGCGGGCCAGGTCATACACCCAGACATCACCTGTCCCAGATGAACCTAAAATCATCGCCACCCGGGAACCATCTGGCGAGATGCGTATGTCGTTGTACTGGGCAGCAACCGCACTGAGTGGTTGAGAGTTCCCACTCTGGTCAACCCAAAAAAGTTTCCGATCATTGAAACCCGTCGCACCCGGAACATAAGCCAGGGTTCCATCGTCGCCGATGGCAAAATGAGAGGCTCCCGTCGTCTCGTCACCGTCAACACCTTGTAATACGGGTTCGGCGCTTCCTTCTGTTGTCAGCTTGTCGCTGTCAAACCTGATTGCGTAAAGACTGCCACCGCGCGCGAAAATGAGATGTCCAGTCGGCACATAACGGGCGATGCTTGCGTTTTGCATTACCAGGCGGCGTTCGCCGGTAGCCAGAATGACTGCTTCGATATTGGCGCGCTCGTAACTGTCCGGGCTATCCAGTGTGCCCACGGTAAAGATGACGGCTTTGCCCTTCGGTAAAGTTTGTGGCCATCGATGGGTCCGTTCCTTTTTGGCGGCGTCGAGTTTGGAGATCTCCTGCGGGTTATCGCCGTTCGCAGAGATCTTGAACAAGCCGCCGGCGGGTACTGGTGCATAGATCAAACTATCATCGCCGGCCCAACATAGGCCGCGGGCGTCTCCGACCTTGACGACAGTTGAAAGCGGTCCATCGAGCGACACCTTCTTAATTGAGAAATCACTCATGAAGGCGATCCACTTTCCATTGGGTGAAAAGACAGGTTCAGCCGCTCCTTCAGTGCCAGGAAGAGCTTTCGCTTCCGTGTCATCTCGACGGCGAACATATAGACGGTTGATGCCGTCCGTTGTCGCCACAAAAGCGAGTGTCGAACCATCAGCCGACAGCGCAATTGCCGGCCATCTGACGAGCGCCAGAGCAGCTTTGGCTGGGACAATAACTTCATAGCGGACGATCGGTGAAGCGGAAGACGATGACGCTCGAGAGCGGAGCATCATGAAAGTTACCGTTGCTAATAGACCAATGAGTAAGCAACCGGCAACAATCCATCCCAATCGGTCGCGCAGCGTTTGCGCCGGTGAAATGGTTCCTGCCTCCGATGAACTTAATTGAGGGCGTGCGCCCGACAGAGTCGACAGAGCATCAAGCGCAAAGGCCAGATCGTGCGCAGAGTGAAATCTGTTTTCGGGTTTCTTTTGGAGGCATCGCCGCAGAATCTTTTCCAGCGGCAGATTGATCTGCGTGGTTGGCTCGACTAACTCTTTTGGCTCTTCTTTGAGAATCGCCGCCATCGTTTCAGCGGCGGTCTCGCGTTGAAAAGCTCGTTGTCCAGTAAGCATCTCGTAGAGGATCGAGCCGAAGCTGAAGATGTCTGATCGATGATCGACAACCTGTCCACGAACCTGTTCAGGTGACATATATCCGACCGTACCCATCACCGTTCCAGGATCCGTAATTTGTTTCTCTGTCAAAACTTCCGAACTGACAACTTCATTCCGTTGCGGACGCAACTTCGCTAAACCGAAATCCAGAATCTTCACTCGACCATCGGTTGTGATGAAGATGTTCTCAGGTTTTAGATCGCGGTGCGTTATGCCTTTCTCGTGCGCCGCAGCCAGCCCCTGGGAGATCTGCTGTGCGTAATCAACTGCCTTGCGTTGAGGTAGTAACCCATTCTTGAGTTCTTCACGGAGTTCTTCGCCTGTGAGTAACTCGGCGACGAGGTAGGGCGCGCCATTGTGCGTTCCGATGTCGTAGACGGTGAGGATGTTTGGATGATTGAGTGCCGAGGTTGCACGTGCTTCTTGTTCGAATCGCTGCAACCGGTCTGCATTAGTTGCTACATCCGGTGGCAGAAGCTTGATTGCAACTTCGCGCGCTAAGCGATCGTCGCGAGCTCGATAAACCTCGCCCATACCGCCCGCGCCGATTTTGGACACAATCGTGTAGTGGGCAACTTTTGAATTGGGGGAGATAGTTTGCGTCAAGACCTACTTTCTGGGCGATGGGTGGTGCGGCATTGTAGCCTAAATGGTCGTTCCCTTGGACAGCATTTACAGGATTCACAAGATCGCGAAACGCTGTAGGGCGCATCGCGCCCAATGACTCACGATTCCGCATCTCGGCCAACTTTTCATCTTAGACAGCGGTGCGACGATGAAGTACCCAGCGTCGCACCGCATAACCTATCACCAGGAGTAAGAACACTCCGAAGACTATTAGGTTAGCCAGGCCGACAGACAACCCGATGGCCCAAAGCCCTGCACGCAAGCTGCCTAATGAGAATGCCAAAGCGAGCCAGTAATTAATCAACAAAACCTTATCGCGCCTGGCGGGCCAGATTAGCAAGACTGCAGCGACAGCGAACAACAACGCCTCGAAGAGAGCCACACGCGACATTTGGAAATTCAAGGCTAGGCGTCAAACAAAATCTACGATGGCGACAACAACCAGGATCAGGAAGGATCGGCGGTACGTCGAGAACTTTGACATGAGACCGCTACTCCGATACCCCCGACTTCATGTCGGTGGTGCTTCAAGTTTCAGCCTACACGAGCCGCGACCAGGAGGTTCCGCGCGCTCCGCGCGCAGGACTTCGATCCGAGCACCGCATAGGTCGAGATGGAATCACCACCGACATGAAGTCGGTGGTCTCACCACTGACTCCGGCATCCTCACATGGCGCGGGCAGGCAATCATCAACGCGGAGTTCCGTCAGCGCGACAAAAGGCCAGTGCTGCGTTCCGGCTCAATTCGATTATATGTTGGGCAACGTTTCATGACGGCTAATCAGAGTTCATCCGGCAATATTCTTGCGGCGCTCATTCCCCGTGTGGTAAGCCGAGGCGTTTGGCCAAATCATCAAAACGCGGATCGTGGCGCAACGGATCCATCAACGAGTCAACGTTCAATCGATGCAGGTTCCAATCGTGGTCGACAAAAGCCCTTTCAAGTTCGGTGAACGCTAGGTCTTTCTCGCCCAATGCTGCGTAGATGCTCGCAACTGCGTAGCTAAGCACATACTCCTTTTGAGCGAGCGTCTTGAATGTTTCTATCACTTGCCTGGCTTCTGTTTCCTTGCGTGCATGGGCATAGGCGTATCCGAGCATCCACACATGGTTTTGGTTTATCTGGTCGGCGTTCAGTGGTTTTTCTAGAAGCGCGATCGCCTTCTCGTACATCCCGTTCGTGTTGTAAGTTAATGCAAGAACGTATCGGCCAAGATCGAAACTCGGTTCGAGATCATGCATACGCTCAGCTTGCTCCACGGCTTTCTTGAATTGTCGCCCATGCATATATCCGACAGCGAGCATTGCATTGTTGAAGAGAGATAGAGGATCAAGCTTGACGGACCGCTCTAATGCGGCGATGGCTTGCTCGTGGTGTCCGAGTGGGCCGAGGTACACCTGCCCATAACGTAGATGGACGGCGTCATTGTTCGGCTCAATTGCGATCGCTTGCTTGAAGTGATGTTCGACTGCCGGCCAGTCCCAGTCATACGTAGCGAGGGAATAAGCTAAAGTCACGTGTGCTGCGGCGAGATTCGGGTCGAGTTCCAGTGCTCGCCCAACCGCCGCCTTCACTTGTGGGTTCGCCTCTTTCGGCGAGAGATAGGGATAGACAGGCATGGAAGCGAATGATTGAGCAATCATCGCGTGGGCCAATGCAAACTGCGAGTCCAGTTCTATAGCCTGCCGAAAGTAAGCGATGCCTTTCAGCATGTCTTCCTTGGTTCGCTTGGCGTAGTGATAACGACCTTTCAGGTAGAGTTGATACGCCTCCGCATTTTCAGTGTAGCGCTTGAACACGGCGGCCCTCTCCGTGCTCAGTAGCTTCACCTTCAAGGCGTCGATAATCGCTCGAGAGATCTCATCCTGGATGTCAAACACGTCTCTGAGCTCACGGTCATAGCGCTCAGACCAAATCTGATAGCCGTCAGCAATGTTGACGAGCTGCGCAGCTACGCGAACGCGACCCGCTGAGTATCGGACGCTACCTTCGAGAACCGTTTTGACGCCGAGTGTCTTGCCAATAACTGCGACGCTCACATTTTTTCCCTTGAAGGAAAACGCGGAAGTCCGCGCAGCCACTTTCAAATCACCGATTTTTGCCAGGGCATTTAGCAGTTCTTCCGCGAGCCCGTCGCAAAAGTAATCGTTGTCCGGATCATTGCTGATGTTGACGAACGGTAAGACCGCGATGGAAGGGGCTGAGGAGTCGGTCGACTTTGTTTGCGCGGAGGGAACGGGTTGAACGTCGACCTTTGCGGCATCTTTGTCGTCGACAATCTCCAACCCCGCTTTACGCAAACCCTCTATCAAATGCTCGACATCTTCAGGGCGCCACCACTTCTCAAACTCTTTGCGTACTATCGTGGCAGCGTCGGGTCGTATTTTGAGCAGTGCACGTATTGCCTTGTCAGCGGTCTCTTGTTCTCCTGTTTGGCCCGAAGCTGCAGCAGTCACTAAATGATCAACCCAGTGACCTGGCAGATTCACTTTGAGGGCAAAACTCAGTGCGGCGCTATAGTCGTGCGTTCGGTAAGCCTGATAGAAGTTGGCATACCAGTACCATCCAGGATGATGTGGGTTCAGATTCTTAGCGCGTTCCACCAACTCCAGACCACGTTCACCCTCACCATCGAAGATCAACGACTCACCAAGTGAAGCAAGTAAATTGCCGTCCATCGGATTGAGCGCGATTGCTCGTTCTGCTGCATGGCGAAAGCTCTGTGACTCCTTTTGAAAGAAGTGGGCGTTAGCCAGACCGAACCAGGCCAGATGATTGTGTGGCGCCAGCTCAATTGCTTTGTGTGCCGCGGCTTCAGCTCGGCTCAGCGAATCAGAGTAGAGATTAAATCCCTGTGAGTAATCATGAGTTAGCAGGGAAGCCAGCATGGCCCACGCATCGGCATAAGTTGGAGCCTTTTGCACAGCCGCTTCAAGGGCAGTAAGTCCTTCAGCGAATGCCTCGCGAGACACTCGTTCTGCGTAGCCGAAGCTTCGCAGTACGGCCTCGTATGGACTTAACTCCTCGGGTGGGCGACTGCGCACAGCATCACTCATGCTGCGCGGCAGTACGCCGTGCAGATCGGCGACGGTCGAGACGATCTTCGGAACCAGGTCGTCTTGTAGCTCAAAAACCGAGTCGGGGCTGAAAGTGCGTTCGTAGTTCTCCGCCCAGAGGTCGGCGCCTGTTGTGGCGTCAACTAACTGCACGGCGAGTCGTATTTTTGATCCAGCTTGTCGCAGACTCCCTTCCAGTACATAACGTGCACCCAGCGCTGTGCCCACCGTGCGTACGTCACAAGTTTCGGTTGCGTATCGAAGAGTCGAGCTGCGCGAGATCACTCGCAGGTAAGAAAACCGGGATAGTCCAGTTACGATCTCTTCAGTGAGTCCATCTGCAAGAGTCGCGACGTCGGGATTTGAACCGGTGAACTTGAACGGAAGAACCGCAACCCAAAATCCTTCGTCTCCTTGTTTAGCTTTTGGTTTTTCAGAAACGACGCGAATTGGAAGGGTTTTGCTACTTCCGTATTTCTCAATCTCCTGCAATGCTTGCGCAACCTCAATCGCCAAGGGTCTCTGATTAGCGTCCTTATCCAGCATCCGCAGAATCAAATCGTCGAGCGCAACAGGTAAGTGAGATTTCAGACTCGACATCGATGCTGGAGTCTGCGATGTGATCGCGTGCAAGTATCCGATGTTTGTCTCGGACTTGAACGGATGGTTGCCGGTCGCAAGTTCATACAGAACTATACCGAGAGCAAAAATATCGGATGGCGGGGTGGGTGTCTGTCCACTTGCTTGTTCGGGTGACATGTACGCGAGTGTGCCCATTACAGTGCCGGGGGTCGTTTGTTGTGCGAGCGTCATCGCTTCGGGATCGCTCGACGTCGGGACGAGGCGTGCGAGACCAAAATCCAACATCTTCACGTAGCCATCTTCGCGCACCATGATGTTGTCAGGCTTGATGTCGCGATGAGTGATGCCGGCAGCGTGAGCGGTGCTAAGTGCTCGCGACATCTGATGAGCAAGCGTGAAGAATGTTTCGATGGAGTTGTCGGAAGCGATTACTTTGCGTAGCGTCCGGCCAGCAACGAATTCCATAACAATGAAACGACCGCTTTCACACTCACCGATGTCGTAAACAGAAATGATGTTTGGATGATTCAGTGCCGATGCGGCTTTAGCTTCCTGCGTGAACCGGCGAACTCGTTCAGAGTCTTCATTGAATTCAGCGGGAAGGAGTTTCAACGCAACTTGTCGTCCTAGTCGCGTGTCTTCCGCGAGCCAAACCTGGCCCATCCCGCCCTCGCCGAGTTTCGAGAGGATGCGGTAATGCGAGATTTTTGAATTGGCGGCCAACGCTTTGCTCATGCTAAGTCAGCGCGGCGGATTGAACTGAGTCAGGATCTTTTGAAACCGCGGATCGCTGCGAAGCGGGTCGAACGCTGGGTCGTATTTAGTGGACAAGAGCCAGAAGTCTCCGGCTGCCGCAGCTTCATCGAGAGCGGCAAGGGCTTCTTCTTTTTGCCCGAGCTCAGCAAGGATACTGGCCCTACGCGTGGGACTGTTGAAATTGTCCTTCGTTTGGGCGAGAAGCTCGTGCAAGTAGTTGGACCAACCGCCGGCGAATGCGTCTCGAAGACGCTTTGCGAGATCTGGCCGGTCTAATAACTCGATGGCATGAGCGCGTGCTTCGACCGACGCCGGGCGATCACCCTTCATTCGATATACAAACGAAATATGGGAGAAGCACCAGGGAAATCCTGGATCGATCTGCATTCCGGTCTTTATCGAGGCAATCCCTTCGTCGATGCGTCCAGCAGCAACGAAGCAGACTCCGCGACCGCTGTATAGATCCGCTGACGCAGAGTCTATAGCGATGGCCCGATCATAGGAGTGAACACACTCATCGTAACGGCCGATCATCACCTGGCGATCGCCATTCCATTTATGCGCGCGTCCGTTATTTGGATCGAGCTCGATTGCCCTCGTTAGCTCACGTTCCGCGCTCACCCAATCGCGATCCAAAGTGAATTGAAGACCTAGAATCGCATGCGCTTCCGAAAGCTGGTTGTCGATCGCGAGCGCACGTGTGATCAACTCCTTCGCTTTCTGCCGATCGCGTTGCCCGAAGAACTCGGCGAGACCGATGTATCCGAGAGCAAAGTTCGGGTCACGCCCAATCGCCTGGCGCAAAAAGCCTTCGGCCTTTTCGTATTCCTTGCCGACGCGTTTATTCAGATAGAAACGGCCTTGCAGGTACAGACGATATGCCTCCGCGTCGTCCGTATACTTTTTATTGAGAGCGCTCTCGTCCTCACCTGAAAGCTTCGATCTGAGCTTGCTCGAAACATCGCGTGCTATGTCGCTCTGGAGGGAAACAAGATCAGCTTGCTTCCGGTTGTACCGGTCACTCCAGATCACGTTTTCAGTTTCGGCATTGACCAGTTCCAAACTGACCATCAATTGATCACCATGTTGAATGACCCGGCCGTTCAAAATCGCCTGGACGTTTAATTCTTGTCCGATAGTTTTGGCGTCCGTCGTTTTGCCTTTGTAGCGGAAAACCGTTGAGCGGGCTTTGACGTTTAGATTCGGTAGTTGTGACAGGCTACCGATCAGAGTCTCGGTCATTCCGTCAGACAGATACTCAACATCAGCGTTGCCGCTCTCATTGAGGAAGGGCATCACGGCTATTGAGTTGATGGCGGCCCGGCTCGTGGTTCTTGAACGGTAAGACTTGACTGCAACCGCACTGACTCCAGCCACGACCGCGATCACGATTACAGCAACGACGATTGCCATTTGCCGGCTCTTTGGTTTACCCAACTCGCTCGTTGTACTTGGCGTTGACTGCGCTGGCAATACAGTCGTTGGCGCTGTAACTCGATTGACGTTAGCAACCGTATTGTGCGGAAGGATGCTGGTATGAAGTTCGCTTGGATCGGTTTCTGAAGCGAGCTGTGCTGGTCCCGCCTCGCTTCCAATTGATGACGAGTCGTTAACGAGCGTAGCGCCATCAGCGCGACAGAACTTCAGCGACTCGTCAGTCTCAATTCGGTTACATTGGGGGCAGCGTTTCATTGTGGTTCTTTATCTCGATTCAAATAGTTCATCGGTATTGACCGGGTATTCGAGAGCACCGAGGCCAAACGTGTCCGACAGACTTTACTGCTCAAACCCTGACTTCTTCAGCAATACTTTGAAGCGCGGGTCGTCGCGCAACGGATTCAGTTGCGGATCGATTTTGAAGTATCCGACAAAGTTGCTGTGGGAATTGTAAACGTCTTCCAGGGCGGCAAAGGCTTTATCCTTTTCGCCCAGCTCGACGTACGCAATGGCTAACGCATACGGATTTGACTTTCTCTGTTCAAGGTCAGTCACCTGCGAGTGTAGAAACCCGGGCCAGCCCCCCTTAGTAAAACTCTCTCGTTTCAGCCGGGCGGTTTCGGGATGATTTTGTAGCTCGCTCGTCTTCGCACTTTCTTCCACCGCTGCTGCGTAATTACCCCTGAGACGGTATGGGGTCGACAGTTGGCCGTGAAAAAGCGCAAATCCGGGATCCATTTCCACATTCTTCTTAATGCGCATTTCGGCTTCGTCGTACTTCCCCTGGAAAACCAGCGTCTGCGCATAGTTGAAATTAGTAAGATCTGACAGCGGATCTAGATCCAAGGCCTTTTTGAATTCCGACAAGGCCGCTTCGAATTGGCCAAGATAAAACAAGCGGAGGCCGTTACGGCGATGACCCTCTGGATAATTTGGATTGAGTTCGATGGCCCGGTTTATTTCACGGTCGAAGCCGGCAAAATCATGATCCTGGGTCAAGAGCAATACCCCCATCAACGCGTGCGCATCAGGTAGATCCTTATCCAACTCAAGTGCCTTCGCTGCCGACTGCCGGGCTTTCGACAATGCTTCGTCAACGCTCTCCTCGGTCTGCCGAGCGCCGATCACTACACGCAATAGATACGAATCACCGAGGCCGGAGTAAGCGAGCGCGTAGTTAGGATCAATGGCGATTGCTTGCTGGAAACACTCGATGGCCTTGGAGCTGTTGAGATGGTTCCAATAGAAGACGCCCTGCAAATAGAGTTTGTAGGCTTCGGGATTCTCTGTGTATTTCTTCGTCAGCTTTTGCTCGTTATCCGTTGACAGTCTGGTTCGTAGATTATTCGCCACGTCGCGGGCCACCTGGTTTTGCAAAGCGACAAGATCGTTGACCGCGCGGATGTAGTGGTCACCCCAAATCTGATCACCGGTCCGCGCATCCACCAACTCAAGACTCAAAGTTAACTGGTCGGCATGCTGTGTGACACGCCCGTTCAATACGGCTTGCACCGAAAGCTCTGTTCCCACCTGTTGCGGCGTCGTTCCTTTGCCTTTGTAGTGGAATACCGTACTGCGCGCTTTGACTGAAAGATTGGGAAGCTGTGAAAGACTGTTGATGAGCGTTTCCGTCATGCCATCGGATAGATATTCGAGATCGGCGTTCCCGCTCTCGTTGACGAACGGCATCACCGCGATGGATTGAATGGTTGTAGTGGTGGTCTTTCGTGAAAAGTAGAGGTAACCACCAATCACAATGCCCAAAATTACAAACGCGATCAAACCGAATATAACTCCCCGACCCTTTGATTTCGTCAATTCGCGCGTCGTACTGAGAATCGTTCCGACGGGAAGGACAGTAGTCGGTGCGGTGGGACGGTTGATCTCCGCATCGGTGCGATGCGGAAGCACGCTGGTCTCGATTTCACTCGACACCGCGGCCGAGACCAACTTCGCCGTGCCCGCCTCGCCGCTGACTGAACCAGAACCGCTAATCAGCGTCGTCCCATCAGCCCGACAGAACTTCAGCGACTCGTCAGTTTCAATTCGATTGCATTGCGGGCAGCGTTTCATTTTGGAGTGCTGCGGCTTGACGCAGCTTTGTAATCGTCGGTCATTTCTAACGCGGTGGATACTGGTCGAACTAGAAAAGCGGCGTCAAGCCGCCGCACTCCAGATTGCTTAGTCACTTCTTTAGTGTCGCCGTCCAATTAATAACCACCGTCTCAGGGGCGCGCCGTTTGATTCATCCACAGATTGGTTTCAGCGTGGCGGGTCGAACTTCTTCACGAGTTCCTGGAATCGCGGGTCGTCACGCAAAGGATCAAACATGGGGTCCATCTTGATCAAAAAAAGCCAAAAGCTACCTTCCTGGGCCTGACTCTGCAATCTTTCGATCGACCTGTCTCGTTCTGTTTGTTCCAACTCGCCTGCGGCAATCACATTGGGATTATTCCGCCGAAGTTCCTCCTGATAACTCTTCCAGCCACCTTTAGCAAAAGCCTCGCGTAGTTGTGTCGCTCGTTCTGCCCGGCCATCGAGTTCGAACGAAATAGCACGTTCTTCAACGCTAGCCGCGTACTCACCATTCCATCTGTAAACTCGCGAGAGGAAACTGTGGGCCCAGGGAAAGGTCGGATCCATAGCAATAATTTTTTTGAAATGCTGAATTGCCTCAGCCCGTCTGCCTGACACCGCCAAACAAACGGCCTTATAGAAGTTGATGCCATTCGCGGTGGGATCGATAACGAGTGCTCGCTCAATTGAAGCGAGTGATTCGTCATACCGGCCTATCATCATTAACCGGGCGCCATTCCATGCATGCGCTTGTGGCAGATTTGGATTCAATTCGATCGCTCGCTTCAACTCGCGCTCCGATGCGACCCAGTCCTGACTACACATGTATTGATACCCGAGTGACGCATGTGCTTCGGCAAGGTTGTCGTCGATCTCCAGGGCACGTCGTATGTAGTCTTTCTTAGTAGGCCTGTCCTTATCCTCAAAAGAATCGGCCAGCCCTACATAACCCAGTGCAAAATTCGGATCTTTGTCGACCGCTTGTTTGAAGTAAGTTACAGCCTTTTCAACTTCGCTATTGGTCCGCTTGTTCCAATAGAAGCGGCCTTGCAAGTAGAGGCGATAGACCTCCGGGTCAGTCGTGTATGTTTTGGTCAGCTTTTGTTGATCGGCTCCTGAAAGTTTAATTCTTAATTTGCTCGAAACGTCGCGCGCAATCTCGTTTTGCAGATCGATAAGGTCCGTCTGTTTGCGGTCGTATCTGTCACTCCAAATAACGTTCTCGGTCTGAGCATCGATCAATTCAAGACTCAACTGCAAACGATCACCTCGTTGTGCTACGCGACCATTTAGGATTGCCTGCACGTTCAATTCTTTCCCAATAGCTTGCGGATTAATTTCTTTGCCTTTGTAACGGAAAACGGTTGCGCGCGCTTTGACATTGAGATTCGGCAGTTGCGACAGGCTACCGATAAGAGTCTCGGTCATTCCGTCAGACAGATACTCCACATCCGCGTTGCCGCTCTCATTGAGGAAGGGCATGACGGCGATGGAGTTGATAGCGGCACCGCTCGTTGTTCTTGATCGGTAAGACTTGACGGCAATGGCGCTGATCCCGACGACGGCAATCGCGATTACAGCAACGACGATTGCCGTTCGCCGGCTCTTAGGTTTACTCAACTCGCTCGTTGTACTTGGCGTTGGCTGTGGAGGCAGTACGGTCGTCGGCGCTGTAACTCGATTGACGTTAGCAACAGTATTCTGCGGAAGGATGCTGGTATGAACTTCGCTCGCATCAGGCGATGAACCGAGTTGAGCAGTTCCTCCTTCGCTGTTGAATGATGACGAATCGTTTACTAACGTTGTGCCGTCGGCGCGACAGAACTTCAGCGCTTCGTCAGTCTCGACCCGATTGCATTGGGGGCAGCGTTTCATACGTCTTGTGGCAGAAAGTTAGGACAGTTCCGCTCCGATCGCCTTCAACGCGGCATCGATGTCCGCCTCGGTATTGAAAATGTGAGCTGAGATACGCATCCCGTTCCAGGTTGCGCCGGTCTGCCTCAGGATGACGTTGTATTTAGTCGCCATGGTGTTGCGGAACGCAACGTTGTTTACTTTCTCCGGCAGCTCGAATGCGACCAATGCGGTCGCCAGAGGGCCGGGTGGAACGCTGACCACGCGCACTTTCGCGATCTTTTTCAAACCTTCGTACGCACGATTTCTCAAGCGAACGTTTTGCGCTTCAGTTGCTGCGATCCCATGCTTTTGCGCTGCCTCAATCGCTGCTCCAAGACCCACGATCAGTGGCAAGGGACCCATTCCCGTCGATCCAGCGACACACTTTCTACCTTCCTCCCACTCAACTGGTTGGATCCGAGAAGCTGCAGCCGTGCTGATGTAGAGAAAGCCCGTACCCTTCGGCGCCATCAGCCACTTGTGGCCAGGCGCAGCGTATGCGTCACAACCTAGAGCACCGACGTCAACCTCGAAATTTCCAACCGCCTGCGCGCCATCAACGATCGTCAGGATGTTTCGACTTTTAGCGAGCGCAACGATCTCGCGAACAGGCATTCTGAGTCCGGTAGACCAAATTACGTGGCTGAAGCTAATGACCTTGGTTTGTTTTGTTATCGCACGATCGAAACGCTCGGCGATGGCCCTGACATCATGATCATCTCGAGGGATTGCCACGCGGTCGATGCCGATACCTCTTCGCTTCTCCAGATATTTCCAACACGCCGTGCCGCCTTCGTGTTCCGCATCCGTCGTCAGTACCCGATCGCCGGGAGATAGGTCGATTCCAAGTGCAGCAATATTCATCGCGTTCGTGGTGCTGCGGGTTAGCAGCACCTCTTCCGCTGAACAATGGACTAGACCAGCGACGGCGTCGCGCGTTCGGTCGGCGGTAGCCTGGACGCGGCCGTACGACATCGCCACCGGATTTGTCTCTATCTGATTCCACGCCTTGATTACTTCGTCGCAAATAGACCGCGGTGTTGGCCCGAGTGAACCGGTATTGAGATAGATCAGTCCTGGCTGAAACAGGTACTCGCTTTCGTTAGTTGTTGCATGACTTCCTGAGACGGAATTCGAGAGGGCAGCACCCGCGATCACCGCCACTCCCGATGACAACATTTCTCGTCGCGTTAGTTTTTCCATAGCTTCGCGCCTAATAAATTCAGTGCGTAATAGACCGTGACACTATTGCGCCAGATTCAAGCGCTTGAGTATTTCCTTGAAACGCGGATCGTCGCGCAATGCAGAAGGTCATCGTGCCGTCCGACTCAGCGCGATTACATCTTGGACAACGCTTCATAAGTTTCGTTACAAGCCGTGCTCAGTCGGAATTGGTGCTGGTGGGCCGTCAGGCATCGCAAGCAGCTGTTTTGTTGAAGCACCACTGCGGTATTGGGCCAGCAATGCATCCGCA
Source organism: Acidobacteriota bacterium (assembly GCA_046765655.1). GTDB lineage: Bacteria > Acidobacteriota > Blastocatellia > Pyrinomonadales > Pyrinomonadaceae > PSRF01. Next base: position 11,579 of record JBKPMX010000082.1, on the reverse strand, counting down.
TCGATTTCCACGCCTACTGGATTCGCCGCGAATGCGTCAGTTTGCATGAAGGCATGCGCCTCATCGGCGTTCGCACAGCAGTCGACTTGAAACTCCATTCGATTGCCATCTGGATCGCGGTAATAAATCGAGAGAGTTACGCCGTGGTGCACGCGCCAATAAGGCGTGATGCCCACTTGCTTCAGCCGATCGTAGGTGTCGAGAAGATCTCCCGGCGATGAGAACGTGTACGCAACGTGGTTCACGCCGACTTTCGAATTAGCGTCCATCTCAACTCCATCGGGGTTGAAGATAGACATGTTTGCGAAAGCGAAGCGGTGGTGTTCGTCGTCGTAAGTGAGAAAAGCGAACGCGGGATTGTGATGTTGTACTTTCGCTTCAAAGACTGTCTGGTACCACGAAAGCATTTCGTCGAAACGTCGCGTCATGTAGACCACGTGGGCCAACTTAGAAGGTTTTGCCATAGTCGGGAGACTCCTTTCGGGACTATTGAGGCTTGTAAGAAGCGTTTAAGAGATGTTCACGGCGCGGAAAGTGAACCAGTTGTCCTAACGCGCCTAAAATGAACAGACCATAGTAGTAGCGATTGCTCGTCGCGAAGAAAACCAGCATTCCCAACAGGGCCGACACTTCGCACAATGCCCAGGCGACGATATATCCTGGTTGGACCAGCTCTACTTTTTGTTGTGTCGCCGCGTTGGCTACAGCTTTGTTCTTAATGACGAACGAGAGAATTATTGTTACAAAACCAACAGCCACAGATATCAGGAATATGTTGTCATTGGGAGCGGCGTTTTCTGGGCGGCCAACAACCATGGTATAGACGTAGTACATAACGATGCTCAACAACAGAGCAAGCCAGAGTATGCGCATCGTGCGTAGTCGTAGTTCGATCTTGTGAGGATCTGTTTCACGTGTTGATTGTGAGTTCATGACGTCATCTAAGTGATTGTCTGCGTACACCGTTGCAACTAATTCACACCGACACGGCGTTCCAGATCACCCCAGCGCGGATCACTGTGTAAGTCGTCCAGCATAGGTTCCAACTTTAGGAAAACAAGAAACGGGCTGTGATCTTTGAACGCTTTCTCCAACCAGGCAAAGGCTTGGTTTTTGTCAGAACCGGCATAGGCCACGGCTAGATCGCGACCATCCGCCGACTTTTCGGAGTATCTTTTTTCGAGGTCTTTGATTACTGCTTCAGCTTCACTTCGCCGTCCGAGTTTGGCGTTGATGTGTGCAAGCAAAGCCAATGATGCGTTCCCTCGGCCAGAAAACTGAGCGCTCTTTTGCACTTCAACCAGAGCGTCATCGTAACGGCCTTGTTTGGTCAAAACGATACTGAGTGTTTGGTGCGCCGGCCAGAAACTGGGATCGAGATCGATCATTCGCTGGCAGTCCTTAGTCGCGGAATCCAGCTCGCCACGAGTGATATGGTTTTCCGCAACGTTATTGATAATCACCAGCGACAACGGATCAAGCGCCTCGGCACGTTTGATCTCCCGAAATGCTTCATCCATCCGGCCGATTCCGCGAAGATAACGCGAATACCACTGGTGAGCGGTTGGGTATTTCGGGTTGAGTTCGATTGCACGCAGGAATTCCTTTTCTGCGGCGACTCTGTCCCAGTCCAATAACCAGGCAGTGAAGGCAAGCGTTGTGTGTGGCTCGGCAAGAGTTGGATCGAGTTCGATCGCCTTTGCCGCGTAGGTTTTCGCCAGCGGCATCAATTCGCGGGGACGTTCACCGATGTAGTAATAAGAGACCGCATAACAATCAGCCAGGCCTGCATAGGCGAGTGCAAAGTTCGGATCCTTTTCGGTAGCAGCGCGCAAAAGCTCAGTAGCTTTTTTGAGATTCTGTGAGGAGCGCTTGTTCCACAAATAACGGCCCTGAAGATAAAGCTGGTAAGCCTCGTTGTTGGTTGTGTCTTGCTTGGTAATTCCGCGCGAGTCTTTGCCTGATAGTCGCAATTGAAGCTTGTCAGCAATTGCTGCGGCAATCTCGTGTTGAGTTGCAAGCAAGTCTGACATCTTTCGTTCGAACTGCTCGCCCCAAAGCGTCTTCTTGTTCCTCACATCGATCAGGTCCACGCTGATTGTTAAGTCATCGCCATGTTGGGTGAGTCTGCCTGACATGACGGCATCGACGCCGAGTTCATTGCCGATCTTCTCTGCGTCGATCTCTTTACCCTTGTAACGGAAAGCAGAGCTCCGCGGACTCACTTTCAAATTCGATAACTGCGACAGGCGATATATAAGTGATTCGGCGAGACCGTCAGATAGATATTCCGATTCAGAATTGCCACTTCTGTTTTCAAACGGCAATACTGCTACCGATTCGATTGGTCGGTTTCGTTTGTCTTTAGAAGACATGTAGGCGACGCCACCGGCTACCATGATCGCCACGACAACCAATGCACCGACTCCGATCAGAAGCTTCCAGTTTAGTCTCCTCGCTACGAGCTTTTGATCGGTCCCGCGGCCATCAACCGCATTGGTACTGTGTGGAAGAATGCCAGTCCGGGCCTCACTTGTTGCAGAGCCAAACCGTGCGGTATTCGCCTCATTACTGATTGATTGGGAGTCGGCAACCAGCGGCGTTCCATCAGCGCGACAGAACGCGAGGGTATCGTTGGGTTCAACGCGATTACATTGAGGGCAGCGTTTCATCTATTGGGGGTGAACATGTTGAATCTTAGTTTGGCCTCGACTGATCTATTGGCGATTGAAGACCCGCTTTTTATCCGGTGCGTTCGAAGGGAAGAAGGCACTGTTACTACTCTGCAAATTAACGCGGCTCGTTTGAGTCAAGATTTTACCATCGGTCGATAGCTTCCATTCATCGACCTGTTCGAATTCGATCAAGGAAGCGCCGGGGACATTCAATGTATAACGCGATCGCGTGACAATCTTGTCGCCACGCCACTTGGTTTTTGACTTAGTCACTTTATTCTTAAGATCTTCGGGTTTGAAAGCCGCCGGGTTCGCAGTGATTATAGACGTCGCTTCATTTTCTTCGCCTCGGCCATCTGTAAAGTAGGTAAATTCATGCTTTTTAATCTGGCCATTCGCTTCGGAAGAAATCACCATTTTGAATTCCGGTTCCTGATGCGAAATCGTGATTGGTAGGTCCGGTCGCGTAGTGAGTCCGCCGGTGTTGCTTTTCTTCGTATCGAGCAACCACGTGCCACTAAAATCTGGTTTGGCTGTAGCTTTGCTGTTTTGTGCTGCGGCGCTTCCGCACAACAAGAGAGTAACGATTATTGCTGAGATTGATTGCCCCATGATTGTCTTCCTAAATTCATTCTATGATCGCCTTTCTCTATGTATCTGCGGCTGAACTTCGTTCATTCATTGATGTTGTCGAGGCGCACGAACTTCCAACCAGTGGCTCCGCGCTCGAACTCATAGATCACGACTTCATTCCCTGCTGCATCGGGGCAGGCAACAGAGTATTTACGCTTGTTAGTCGAATCCTGCTCAGGTTCTTTACTGGCGAAACATTTGGCTGCGTCGGTCTGTTCATTGAAGACTTGTCTGTAACGCCGGAGCAGTTCTGCCTTGGTCTTGATGCTTCGAATGCCGTACGACATTCCAATCGGAAACTTTGAGAGACTAGCAACCGCATTCTTATCAGAGTTGATAACGGCGGTTTTGAATTTCCCCCAGAAGGCATTGAAGTCGGTCTCGGTTTGTTGGCCGAAACTAACAATCGGCAGGAGTAGCGAAAAAAGAAGAACTGCTGGTTTCATCGGCGTTCGACTTTTCCGTCGGGCTTTTTGGGCGAGTCGCGAGGTGCGGTCGTGGGCCAAATATTCCTCACCCGGCCGGGAATGGCCGAATTTGGAGAGGAGTTGGTAGTGCGACAGATATGTCTTGGGGGAATTTCCGTCCACTTAGTTCGTCGTCGATTCTGGGCCACAGCATCATAACTTTTTGGGATAAAGCAAGCCAGTGTTATGTGACGGCGCCTCCCCTGGGAACAAACTCGATCGTGTTAACCGCTCGTTCTGGTTCAGCAAAGCCGTCCACCCATTTACGAGACGCTTTTGTGTTGTACTTCTCTCCGAAAGCCTCGGTAACCGCATCGCGAATACGAGCGCTCCGAACTTGTTGTGCCTGAACCGGAATCTCGGAATGGCCAACTTGAATCGTACCTGCTAGCTCTCTCTTGAAAGCGCGAAACCATCCAGTTGGCATGTCACTCCACGATCGCGCAAACACTCTGTCATCAACGACCACAACCCAAACGCCCGTGTAGCGATGCTCAGTGCCCGCGCGCACGCCGAGGATCTTTGCTTTACGCAGTGCCTCGACGATGCTAGCAGCAAACTTACGATCGTTAGTCATGGTCTATGTTCGATACTTCATGGAAGCTCTGATAAGTGCGAGAGACGCCATTCAGTACCGTGGGCGTTACGGATGGCCATGACTCAACTAAAAAGATCTGATGTCGCGAGGTTGAGTCATCCGCATCCGCTACCGCGCATGGTACTGAATAGTCGATGCCGCGACTTATTCAGAGTCATTGCTGGTCGCTTTCCCTGAATTGGATCACGTTGCCATCAGGATCGATCGCCTCACAAGCTCGGAAGCCGCGTGCCGTCCACTCTTCATTCTCAGGTCTCAGCTGTCCACCGAACGCCTTCGCCTTTTCGCGGGCTTCGGATAGTTTTCTCACTGGAAAGAATGGCTTGATGCAACTGTCTTCACGAGCGCGCGGCGGGTCGCTTACCTGCCAGCCTCCAGAAATCGAATGGATAACCAACTCAAAGGTTTCTGATGCTAAGACGGTATGGCTGTCATCACTAAACACTACCGCTATCCCCGTTACCGCTTCGTAGAACCGTGCGAGACGTTGGTGGTTCCCGGTGAAGATCACTACGCCTGGTCTTATGTTTGTGGTCATGGATTTCTTAGGTTTGTGCGCTTTAGCTCGTCACGACTCGCAACGTCTGCAAAGATAACCCAACAAATGTTCGATACGCTTTAGGAAGCTCTGAACAAGTGACCAAGCTATTCAGTACCATTCGCGGTAGCGGATGGCGAAATCTCGACACCCGCAGTGATGGAGTTGAGTCTTGGCCATGCGCTACCGCGAATGGTACTGAATAGCACTTGATCAGAGCTTCCTTCAGCTTGTCGTTGAGTTTTGATGGATTCAACTCACTCGAAGGCGCAGTAAGGAAGGGGGCAAGCGGTCGCGATGTTCAACTCACAGACGGACAACGAGCGCGCCCCGCTACCACTCTCAATTTCTTCAAGCACCAATGAAATGTGAGTTCTAGCGGGGGCGCGCTGCTTGAGTGGTTTCGCATCTTGAACACACCGACCGCTTGCCCCTTCCTTACTGCGCGCTTCGGGTGAGTTGATCGTGACACCGCTTGCCCCCTTCCTGACTGCGATCTTCCTGGAAGTTGAATCAACGAAACTGTCCGATATGCTTCAAGGTGTCAAACATCAAAACGGAAACGCTTGTACGAACGCGTCAAGATCCGCTTCACCGCCGTTTGCACTCGCCGAAAAATAATAGTTCCCGCGCGTCCACGCGAAGAACGCACCCGACTCGTTGTTCGACTTGAAATAACTCGGCTCGGTTCCAATCGAACCGAATCGGGGATCGGTGGGGAACTTGGCGTTTGATTCACCTGCAGCCGTATCGAGCGTTGCCTGTGCGTTCACTGCATTGGCGTCGATGGCGAATTCCATGAAGATTTCCTTAGCACCCACTTTGTAGGTTGCATACAAGGAACTGCCATCAATTTCGATTGAGGTCGCCGCGACTCCACGTTGGTCTGATCGCTCAATTAACGTGCGTGAGTATGCCCCAACCTGTCTCGGTAGTAGCTCATCAAGGTTCATACCCGTCGGCATCGGACGTTTCTCAATGCCATAAGGTGCGTTCCAGCTTATTGGTTTAATTTGACCCCTTGGAGTTGGCGTGGATGTCGCGGGTTTATTCGCGTTCGTCGTTTCATCGGTTTCGACGCGGACGAAGAACACAGTCGTTTGTTTCTTTGCGTCATCCTGAGATGCAACGATCAGCAGACCGTTACCACGATTGTTTACAGTTTTAGCAAACACGCAGGCCACGCCGGAAAAACTGTATTGCTTACCATCGAGGCAAGTAGACTTCTGACTCGCGTCCCATTGGCCGAAACTCGTCATGCGCTCGTTCGAGTAAAAGTTCCTCACGTCCTCGGGTGATTTGGGAGTGGTGAATACGGCCCAGTCTCCTTTCGACGGCGTCTTATCTTCGCCTTCTTTGTTAAGACGATGGAGGTTGTTCAGTGCCGTGCGCATTAGAACGTGAATGTAGATGGGCAAGTCGGCTTCTGAAGATGCGAGGGTGTCCATCTTGGGAACGTCGGGCCACAAGTCATTGACCTTCGTTAGATTCTTGTCCTCGATGAATTTACTGATTATGCGGCTGCAAGAAGTTAGAGAAATAAGTAGAACGAGGAGGAGAGAGATCGAAAGATTTCTGCTCATAACACCACTCCTGGAAAACAGGTTAATCACCTACTGTATGGAGCTTTCGATAAGGGTCTTCGTGTACGCACGGCCAGGATCATTCTCGTTAGACCGTCGACGACGACGTCAGGTTGAAACAAGTGAATCTCGTGACCGCTACCTTGCGCCGTGATGTGCGCAGTGTTCGAACTAAGAAAATCGAGCCGACTTGCTGCGACGTCGCGTGAACGTCGCTCTGCCTCGGTGGCTTTTGGACCACTCGCTATCACCAGTACTGGAAGCGCGCCTAGAGGATAGTCTTTAGAGTCAGTTTCTTCGAACTCCCGCAGAAACTCTTTGCGCCACGATAGATCCATCTCTGGACCAGCTTTCGTGCGGTCCCACCTCTCCCAGGCTTGAACATCGATCCACAAACGCACCGCCTGCAATTCCGGAGACAGTCGATCAAAGGGTGGGCCCTCACGCATCGGTCGGGGGCCCTTATCAATGGTTGGCGGTAAGGGATACGCGGAACGCAGTTCAGCTTCGGTGAAATCCCAAATCAGCGCACCTTTACCGTTAATCATCTTACCGACTCTGTTGGCGCTATTTGTGAAGACAAGACCGACGACGTCCTTCGCAAACGCTCGTTGGTACGCCCTAATGAAAACTCCCCCGATCGAGGCGCCCACAAGTACGTACGGTCCTTTTTCTTTCGCCGCTTTCAAGAGTGTGTGCAGATCACTGATCGTTTGTTCGACAGTTTCATCGGCGGGGCCTGACTCACTCCATGCCAATCCAGCACGATCATATGAGCAAACTCTGGTGATTTCAGAGACACGCGGTTGGACCAGTACCCAATCGATAGAGAACGCACTACCACCGGCCACCAGAATAACTGTCGGAGTTCCTTTACCAGCGCAATTGAGATGCAGTTTGCGTCCGCCGATATCGATCATTCGGCCGGGTGGCGGGTACTCGTAAAAAATGGGGGCAGAACCTGCACGCGGGGGCACCTGTGCAATGAACAGAATCAGCAGCAGTAGGGCGACTATTAACCGCATTGAATCTTAAGGATGAAGAATGAAGGATGAAGTTCATTTTGTGAACCTCATCCCCTCATCCTTACTCTACTTTTTGAACAGATTCTTGAATGCTTGCCGAGCATCGGTCGGGGCGCCTGACGAAGTTTCGCGCTCGACGATCGTGCGTGGCTCGAACAGTTCGCACATGTTCTTCGCGTTCTTGTTGACGATCTTTGCAGTGATCGGCTTGCGACATTCGAAACGCGCTGCCGGATCAAAATAATTGCACTGCCGGCACGTATGAAGATCGGCGTGACAGGTGGGACAAGTACTTGCCAGGTTGATACTGGTCGCGATCTTCACGCTGCAAGAAGCGCACTTCACCTTCTCGCCAAACGCCATCATCTTCGGCGAGCGTGGACCTTCACGGTCGCGTGGCGCCTGCGGTGGTCTTTGTTGTTGAGATTTCGGTCGCTGCGGTTCGCGATCGCGATCGTTATCCATGTAGCCACGCTGGCGATATTTCCGGTCGCTCATATTTTTACTCCAATCGACTTATTAACGCTTGGTGAATCCCTGCGCTTCTAACCAGTAATAGAACTCATCGATCCAATGGTCACTGCTCGTGTTTTGTTTTCGGATGCCGAACCCGTGACCACCGCTGCCGTAAATGTGTACTTCCGGTTTGTGACCAGCTGCTTTTAATGCGTCGTAAAATTTGACAATCGGCGGGAGCACAAGCGGATCATCTTGTGCCCATGCCATGAACATCGGCGGCAGTTTCGCTGGTATCGCTGGCATCACACCGAACGGTCCACCGTAGATCATCGCTACCAGATTTGGGCGCGCAGCCGCATCAGTTTGTAGCAGTACGCCACTCGCGACCATCGCACCCGCGGAGAAGCCGATAAAACCAATGCGATCTTTCGCGACGCCCCACTCGCTCGAGTGGTCTCTAACAACTTTCACCGCTTGTATTCCATCGGCGATCCCAAACTTGCCCGCTTCATCCATGTTCATACCCGCGGGAATTCCCTGGCCCTTCTTTTCCATGATGCGGTATTTCAGAACGAACGCGGCGATGCCTCTCTGCTGAAGCCACCGAGCAACCTCATTACCCTCGAGGTCGATCGCCAACGCCACGAACGCACCGCCGGGAGCGATGATTACGCCCGCGCCACTCGCTTTGGATTTGTCAGGAAGATAAGCGGTAAGTGTCGGTGTCACGACGTTAAAGACGACTGTTCCGAGCGGTGTGTCCGCGACAGTCATCTCTTTATGAGTCCAACTCTCGGATCCGGGAGCAACACCTGGCCAGAGATTTACAGTTTGTGAGTTAGCAGGGCAGGGAAGTAGGAAGGTGACAACGATCGCGGCAATGAAGAATATTGTGCGCATCGTTTTAGACACGATTACAAGATTACAGGATTACATGATTGAGAGGTTAGTGGACCGTGCTTTTGGTCCGGTTCACTTTGGTTTCAATTCGTCTGCGCAACCTCAGCGTTCTCCGCGTCTCTTGCGGTTTCGTCTCACCTTACATAACCGCAGAGGCGCCGAGGACGCAAAGGTTGCGCAGAGAATTGAAACTGAACCCGCGCCTTTTCAACAGTCATCTTGTTAATCCTGTAACCCAGTCGACACCGAACTTGGTCCAAAGTTATACAACCGGATCGCGTTCTCGCGCAGTACCATGCGCGCCAACTCCCGCGCACGTTCTCGGGAGATCAGTCCGTCGTTCATCATCCCCGTCAAGGCGAGCGCGAGCGCCTGACGTCCTGTGTTCGAAGTGAGCCAGCCGGTCTCTTCCCAACCAATCTCGGGTGTACCGGGGAAGAGGTCTGTCCCGAACAAAACATGCTCTGGATATAACTCCATCCAGTCGCGTAACACTTCGCTCAACTTGCGAGCCGAAAGAAAAAATGTTTGGGCGGAGAAGTCGGCATAGACATTTGGCTTGTTCATTAGAAAACCGACCTCCTTCGTGTATGGCCAACCACCATGCACGATCACAAAGTTGGTCTTAGTCAGGGTGAGGTCATTGAACACCGGCTCGAGTAGTAATGGATTACTTCCGCTCAATTCGTATTGACCACCGGCGCCGGCCACAATATGTATGTGAACAGCTAACCCAAGCCGGCCTGCTTCGCGTGCGATGTATCGGAAAAGAAAGTCCTGCAGTTTTTTGTAATCCGCGGCCGATGGAGCAACTCCGCGAACATGCGTGAGATAAATGCGTGTCGCTTCGCTTTTCCCGACATCCGAAAAATCCAGGGGCCGCAAGTAAGCAGCTTCAAACTTTATCGCGACGGCACCCTTTTGTTTATGCCTTTCGAGCGTGGCTGAAACCACTTTCGACAGGTACGTATCAAGATCTGGCGGCACTCTGTTGAGCTTCGACTCCGTCAGATAGCGTTTCAACAAACGTTCTTCGCCATCGTACAACTTCACATACTTTGGGTGCACTTGACGTATCGCCGTGGTGTTCAGCGGAAACAGCAACGCATCCACGAACGAGACCCACCGAAACCGCGGAGACGTTAGACCTCTTCCCATGGCGACACGGTTCGCAAACATCGTCTCAATACCAAGCTGGTCTAATACCCACGCCGGATATGCGTCGCCTTTGTCACGCATCACGCGTTGCTTCGCTTCGACCAACTCGCGAACGTGCTGCTCGTTCATGTCAGAATGTTTGTATCCGAACAGCGCCTTCCACGCACCGATGTACTCCGGATTATTTGGGCGGAGACGCGTTGGAAGAGAATAGACGGAGGTTATCTCCAAGGCGTCGAGCGGTAATGCATCCCATTCGTCATCGGTTTCACCCTCGCGCACAACGCGTGGCGGATGAGCATGGTTATCGATGGCTTTGATCTTATAAATCTCAGCGAGGAGCTCAGGGTCTGCAGTGTTCTGCGCGTGAATCGGCAGAGATGTTGAAACGAACAGCATTAATACTGAAAGCGCCATGAACCGGGGTTTATTCATAGTGACTCCAACCGTGAGCTGTTATTCATATCAGACGGCTTCATCCACGAAAGTTTGGGTACGTGCCTCTGCTGCCGAATAGTAAGAAACACTTCGTTAGGAGTGCAATGTTTATAGCTTCAATGGATTTGAAGACCGCACTCCGTTAGGAGCGATGCCGGCGTGGTCGCGACACAGCAAAACGGTTCGTAGTTCATTGAGGACATCGCACTCCTAACGGAGTGCTATGTTAATGTTCGTGGCGCTATAAACATTGCACCCCTACGGGGTGGTACGACTGAGCTCTCGCGAATCAAATGAAACTCTTGACCGACCGGGTCGGTTTTTCGTTCTTCATGCTGTTTGTAACCCACTCGGAGCGCAGTGAAAGCCGCCGGTAGTAGGGCGACGTTAAGAAGCCAGAATGGTATGAGTGCAATCACGAAAAGAGGTGGATGGCCCCTGTCGGAGAGCGGCAGAATCAGTAACCGATCTTTATGGCACGTGTTGCGACTGACATCCCTTAGGCGTGCCATCGCCGCGATCAAGGCACACGTCCGGATCATCGTCATCGGCTGGTGACATCGCACTCCCTTAGGAGTGCCGATGCAGTTCAGACGTCACAGATGTGTTTGGTTTTGCCCTACGAAAACAATTGCGCCGCGATTGGCAGTAATCATGTAACGCAAAACTCGCGGCTGCGATATGCAAAACCAGAATCAAAGCAGCGACGCCAAGTCTCCACCGCCATCCTCTGACCAACCCTACCACCAGCATATAAACAGGGAACTGAACGAGCGTTAACGGGAACCCCCAAGTGTCAGAGTAATGCATCATCACAAAACTGCCGACAGGGAACAGCGTATACATCGACTCCATGCAATGACACATGCCATCCATCGCGGCGGCTCCGAAAAATAGAACAACGGTTACGATGATGCTAAGAATTAATGCGACAACAATTCGCGGGATTAGGTCCATGATTCAGTGGTCTAGAAAAGGACGTCGCAGCAAGTAGCCGAGGTAATAGTAGGTCTCATGGACCAACAGAATTGCCTGGCTCCGCGCACTTTCGAATCTCGTCGTCGGCGTTGGTGACGGATACGCGTCAAACCCGACGTCGCTGGCC
>JBKPMX010000081.1:0-12305 GCA_046765655.1 Acidobacteriota bacterium | reverse complement strand
GGTGGGTCGATTGTCAGTACCTAAACGCGTTAGCGTCGGGTATCGTAAATATTAGCATCTCTCAATAGGAAAAGACCCGACGATACGGCGTTTCGGTACTGACTATCGACCCACGAGAGTGAAAGAAAAAGCCTGGCGGTTAGGACAGGCTCTTGTAGTTGGTGGATCGAAATTACGTTTAGCCGCTAATGCGAAGCGAACGAAACACGTTCTGAAATGCGTTTTCGAAATTGCGCTCTCCCTGCGGAACCACGGCTATTAAGTAAAACAAATTGCCATCGCGGGTCTGCGTCGTAATCACTCGAATCACCTCCGAGCGACCCGTTGCCTCATTAACGTTGGTCAACGTCGACATAAGCGCCGTACGGCCCGACAATGTCGTCCGCTGATAACCGCCATTCATCCGAAGGTTCTGGTTACCTTGCGCCAGGTTGTTAATGAATTCCTCCGTTGCCTGCTGCAGGTTTCGGCTGTTCGTTTGCGAGGCGCCAACGTTCACACCATGCGTGAACACGGGCTGACCGTTCACCTGACCATATCCACCTTCAGGAACAAACCATACTGAACTACCCTCACCCAGTTCGCGCCAATTTACCGGCACGCTCAACTGCACGCCACCTCCGAACAGTTGATAGTTCTGATACTGTGACGACGGATACTCAACGCGACCACGCGGTGGGTTGTTGGGATAGTTTCCCGTGGTTTCGCCGGTTGGATATCGCTGACCACTTCTCTGAATTTCAGCCATCGTGGGCGCAGGACCATAACCACGTAGTCTTTCCTGAACACGTGCAAATTCTCGCGTGTCCGTAATTGGATTATTAACGCGCAACATTGCTGCTTCACGATTGATTCGCGCGTAACGGTCAGAAGGACTTGGGTGGTCACTCAAGAAGCCGCCACCACCACCGCCTTGTCGTTCGAGAATCTGGAACATCCCCGCTAGGTCGCGCGGATCGTAACCAGCGCGCGCCATTATCTGCGCACCAAGAATGTCAGCTTCTGTTTCATATTCACGGCTGAACTTCAGGAAGTAGACGCCGACGCCCTGACCCGCAACTTGGGCAGCGGCTCCTGCTGGTCCACCGAGAATGGCACCGCCGATGCCGAGTATGCCTGCCAGCAGGCCATACTTCTGTGCCTTCGAGGCTTGTGCAGTTCCATGCCGCAACGCAACGTGGCTGATCTCATGGGCCATAACTCCGGCCATCTGCCCTTCGTTCCGCGCCGATTCAATCATGCCGCGGTTGACATACATTGGACCACCCGGAAGCGCAAACGCATTGATGTCACGAGCGTTCACGACTTTGAACGAATAGTAAAATTGTGGGTGTTGAAACTGAGCTGGAATCGCAGCCGCGAGGCGTCGCCCGACGCGCTCTACGTAGCTCTGAGCTTCCGCATCACGCAACAGAGGCATCTGCTGCTCGACTTCCGCCGCAGCCTGGCGGCCAAGCTTAACATCGTCTTCAACTTTGTATTTATTACTGTGTAGTTGTATCTGAGTTTGCGCTGCTACCGACAACGGCATTGCGCAAAATGCAAACAGAACTATCCACGCAGTAAGCTTTTGTTTAATCAACGAATTCCGAAACATGCGATACCTCCATGGTGGTCCGCCACCGGATAATGAAACGAGCGGCTAATCACCTGCTGGGATCCGCCGCTCGCAGAACCCCTCCCGAAACCAGTGCCCGCTGTGTTCGCTGGGAGAGGTAAAAACCGGTGATTTGATGACCCATAACAAAGTCCACGTTGCTAATCTCGGCCTTGCCAGGCACCGCCATGCACCAAAACGCAACAACGGTACACGTAACAGGACGATTTCATTTCGCGGCCTATAGATATTTAGGCCGCTAACTGACCCGATTGTGCATGATGCAATGAAGGTGCCAGTGAGGGGCTTACTGCTACCTTTTGACCTCGATGTGGTCGTTAAACCACTGCGCCGGCTCATTCAGCGGGGCAATTCGGTGAGGTTCGCCTTGCCACACTCGTATCATGGAAATTACCAAAAAGATGAAGGACGCGAGTTTGAAAAGTACGCCTCCGAGTGAGCTGTCAGTTACGGTACTGATGACACTGAAGATCGATTGAATGACGATAAGTGCGATATGAAGTGCAAGTGCCTGCGACGCATGAAATCGCACATTTACCTCTCGTCGCGGCACTAAAAAAAGCTCTATCAAACAGACAACAACTCCCACATAAGGACAGTAGGGCATCATCATGGCCCAGTTCTCCGGAACACCGATGCCGGCTACTGTTCTCGAAGTTGGTTTGCTAACACGTGGTTGGTAAATGTCAGCAGGATTGTATTGCGTTGGCGGCGCATAAGTTGGCGGGATGAAAACAGAAGGATAGCCCGTGTCGTTCTTTGGAACTTGTGGGCTGTCGTAGCGACGCGTCGGGGCTTCGGAGTAAACGCTCTCGCGAGGGGTCTGCTCGGGATCAGGACCAACCCTCTGCGTCATACCCTTCACTTCCTGAGTAGGCGCGCCTTCACCGCCGAACCCCCATGTTTCTTCAGTCTTTCTTTCAACGTCCGGGTCGAGCGGATTAGTGTCGTATTTGCTCTTCTTCGTTTCCATGCCGCGTTTCAATCTTACTAGTCAGACAGATCATACTCAACCTTTCTCCAACTGTGGTCGTGCTCGGAGATCTCGAAGGCGCGCACCGCCGGCGCAGCCCCGGCGAGACCAACAATTAAGTAGGTTGCCGAAGGATAGTACGCGAGCCGAACGTCAGTTTCCGATGGGGTGGGTTCAGATGCGCGTGGATGAGAGTGGTAAATCGCAAGAAGCGTCTCACCGCGTTGGCGCATTTGGCGCTGCGCTGCGAAGAGTTGTTCCGGCGCAGCTTCGTAGGCTACTTCCGTATTAAGGGCGACGTTGGTAAGCGGATAGATCGAATGAGTACGTCCGTCTTCTGTGCCGCCGATTAGACCACAGCACTCGGAAGGAGACGCCTCGCGAGCATGAGTGATTATATCGACAAGGTGCGATCGGTGAAGTCGCAATCTTGAGTAGTTATGCAACGCCGTTAACTTTGGTACGTCATCCCATTCACCCCAGGCTTCAGCCTGGGGATCGCGCGGCAGACACATTCGACAACCGTTTTAACGGTTTCCCCCAAACCTGCGCGAGCCTCAACGCGATCTGGAAACCGTTGAAACGGTTTCGAATCGTCGCGCTACCAGACCCCCACGCTGAAGCGTGGGGAGAATGAGATACTCAACTAATCCCCCACAATCCTCAGATGCAACTCATCCAGTTGTTTTGGATCTACCTCACCGGGTGCGTCGATCATCAAGTCGGAAGCCGACGCTGTTTTTGGAAACGCTATCACATCGCGCATGTTGTCGGTCCCCGCAAGCACCATCATCAATCGGTCAATCCCCGGCGCAATTCCACCGTGTGGCGGCGTGCCGTACTCAAGCGCATCAAGGAAGAAACCGAAACGTTGTCGGGCCTCTTCGGTCGTCATTCCGAGCGCTTTGAAAACCAGACGCTGAACATCGCGGCGGTGAATTCGGATTGAGCCACTCGCCATCTCGACACCATTGATCACCGGATCGTACGCCTTTGTTCGAATGCGGCCGAGCAGCTCGGTTTCGCCCTTCTCTACCGCGCGCTCCAGCAAGATCAGATCTTCATCAACCGGTGAAGTGAACGGGTGATGCATCGAGTAATACCTACCATCTTCTTCGTGATATTCGAACATCGGAAAGTCAGTGACCCAGAGCGGCGCGTAGACGTTCTCCGGAATCAATTTCTCGCGCCGAGCGATCTCGTTTCTTAACGCTCCCAAAGCCGCAGCAACGATCTTCGGTTTACCTGAAACAATTAAGACCGCATCTCCCTTCGCGGCACCCGCCTGTGCAGCTATTTTGCCTACGCTTTCGTCGCCGAGTGCTTTGAGCAGTGATGATGTTGTCTCGTCGCCGAGTTTAATCCATGCGAGCGCCGTCGCGCCGTAACGTTTCACAAATTCCTGCAGTTCATCCAGGACTTTGCGAGACAGACCTGCGCCATTCGGTACGACAATGCCTTTGATCGTTCCTCCGGTAGACAATACTAAGGCGAATGGCGCGAAGGTGGTGCCCTCCAAAGCTGGCGACAAATCCTTCAACTCCAATCCGCTGATTCGCAGATCCGGTTTGTCAGAGCCAAACCGATCCATCACTTCAGCAAAACTGAAGCGCGGAAAGGGCGTTGGTAACTCCACTTCGATCAATTTGAATACGCTCGCGAATAGACCTTCGATCAATTCATAAACATGCTCGGGATTGACAAAGCTCATTTCGACGTCGAGCTGAGTAAACTCAGGCTGTCGATCGGCGCGTAAATCTTCATCACGAAAGCAGTGGGCGATCTGAAAATACTTATCGAGCCCCGCAATCATGCAGAGTTGTTTGAAGAGTTGGGGCGATTGAGGCAGCGCAAAGAATTTCCCCGGTTGCACACGAGCGGGCACGATGTAGTCGCGCGCGCCCTCCGGCGTCGACTTTATGAGAATCGGTGTTTCGATCTCCGTGAAACCACGACCGCTCATGTATCTGCGTATCTCCGACAACACGCGGTGACGCAGGCGAAGATTCGCTTGCAACTGAGGCCGACGCAGATCGAGATACCGATACTTCAATCGCAGGTCTTCAGCGGCAAGAGCTTCGCCAGACGCATCGAGTTGAAAAGGTGGCGTGCGCGCATCATTGAGCATGTGTAGCGCTCTCGCGTGCACTTCGACGTCACCAGTTGCGATGCGCGGGTTGCGCGTGTTTTCAGCGCGGGAAACAACTTCACCGCTGACAGCAATGACAAACTCACCACGAAGGTCTTTCGCTTTCGTGTGCGCTTCGGCGGCGTCCTGAGAATTGAAGACAACTTGTGTGATGCCGTCGCGGTCACGCAAATCGACAAAGGTTAGTTCTCCGAAGTCGCGGCGTTTTGCGACCCAACCCATTAATGTAACGGTTTCACCGATGTTATTCGCCCGCAATTTGCCACATGAATGCGTGCGTTGAAGGTTTCCAAGATTATCCAGCAAAGCAATACCTCACGAATTACTCTTACCTGATGATTGGGCGATTTCGAGTCTGTTCAAGCCAGGATCGCGAACGTAGAATCTGGACCAGCCCGGCACCGGCTGATCGTCAGGGATGATCTCAACGCCAGCGTCCCGGAACTTCTGTTCAGCTTGAGCCAGGTTAGCGACTGTATAACACACGTGTCTTTTGCTAACGCAGTTTTCGCCCAGGCCATCCTCGATCGATAGGTGTAACTGGACTGGACCAAGTTGATACCACGCTCCGCCGCGTGCACGTAATTCGGGCGGTTTCGGCACTTCCTGCAATTCCATCACAACGCCATAAAAGTGCTTCGCCTCAGATTCGAGCGCGCGGGGAACGGTGACATTAACGTGATCGATGGCTGCCTTCATTGTCCAGCGTCCTAACTAATCTATTGCGACATACTTAACCTCGACGTAATTATTTTCCAAAGTGCGGGTTCTCAATGATTCCTAAAACATTTCCAAATGGATCTTTCACTGTTGCTACTTTGATTCCACCGCCGACATCCTGGACAGCTTCGTGCGCCGCTGCCCCGAGCGTTAATAGTTTCTTCAATGCTGCTTCGCAGTTATCAACGCCCCAGTATGCGATATGACCTTCGCCCTTTGTGCGTCCCTCATCCGGATGAAGTCCTAATTCGAATCCGCCTACGTTGAAGCCTACATAAAACGGTTCATCGAAATAGGGTCTCCCGACAACGGAGCTATACCAATCTCGCGCCTTCTTAATATCGTCGACGTAATAAACTACTGTTCTTAGCCCGAGCAACATGTCACTTACTTCACTTACTTCCGCTATTTGCCACCAACATCAAATCGTTTAGCCGTATCAGCTGCGCCGGTCTTGGCAGCCATCTTTGCATTAAACTCCGCCGATCGATTTCGCGGGACACTCAAAGATTTCCATTCCGACGATCGGAAATGCTTTGCGAGAAAAACTATCTGCCCAACGTGATACGCGTAATGCGTCATCTGTCTATTGATCGCCTGCACTATTGTGTGCGCTTCACCGCGAATATTGACAGTCTTCTCAAAATCGTCGGGCTGCAGCGGCTCGACCGCAGCAAACACAGCTTGCCAACCACGTTCCCAGTAATCCAACACAGCCTGTTTCGTTGTCCCCTCTTCAATCACAAATTCCATGTCACGATTTCGATCAGGCTTTTCTCCGTCAGAGATTAAAAAGTCGGTCCAACGCGACAGCATGTTTCCGGCCATGTGCTTCATGACGACCGCAATGCTGTTTGCTTCTTCATCAAGCGTGACGAACAGTTCGTGATCGTTTACTTGTTCAATCGCTTTGTCAGCGAGCTTCTTGTATGCCTTAAACGAACCGATCGCGTCCTTCAGATACTCACTGGTAATTGATTCACTCATGACCTGCGTCTCCGTTGTGCCGTTACTCGCAGTAATTCCTCACCGACCTGTTGGCGTTTGATGTTGCGCTGCTCCGCGGTTTCAATGTTCTTCACCGCCACCTCACCCTTTGCACGCTCGTCCTCTCCGATTAGCACTACAAAGCGAATACGCTTCTCTGCCGCGTACTTAAATTGTTTCCCCAGCTTGTCAACTTGGGGATACAGGTCTACGCCCAAGCCTCCATTCCGCAACTCTCTTGCTAACCGGACTGCCTCATCAACTAAATCTTCACTCCAGACGGCAACCATCACGTCCGCCGGCGATAGAGCGACCCCTTCAGGAAACATTTGTCGCTCCGTCATTACCACGATGATGCGCTCAAGTCCGAGAGAAAAGCCACAGGCAGGCACATCCTGACCGAGAAACATACCGACAAGATTATCGTATCGGCCGCCGCCGCCGAGACTGCCCGCGAGATCCTTAACATTAATCTCCATGATGGCGCCCGTGTAGTAAGAAAGGCCGCGCGCGAGCGTAGGATCGATCCGAATGTATCGTCCGACACCGCTGGCGTCCGTCAATTCCAATATCGATCGGAGATCATCAACAGCGGCTGATCCCATTTCGTTGTCGCCAACAAATTCAACGATGCGACCGAGAATGGCTTTGTTCAGTGCCTTCTGTTTCTGTTCCGGCTCCTCTCCCGCAGCGATCTCGGCTGCATGATCCAGCGCGCGGAGATCTTCAAAGAATGACAATAGGCGCCGGCTTGCGACTTCGTTAATACCTCGCTGGGCAAACTCCTTCTCGACACCTTCGCGCCCGATCTTGTCGAGCTTGTCGAGTGCGATTAAAGCCGTCTCGTGATGTTCGAGCGATACACCGGCAACACCGAGTATCCCCGTGAGAGCTTTTCGGTGATTAAGACGGATGCAAAAGTCTTTGAAGCCCAGGCGCACGAGCACGTCAGTAGCGGCCGCGCAGATTTCCGCTTCAACCAACATCGATGCTGACCCGAGAACGTCGACGTCGCACTGATAAAACTCCCGAAAGCGTCCTCGCGCCGGACGGTCTGCACGCCACACTGGTTGAATCTGATAACGTTTGAAAAACTTCGGGAGTTTATTTCGATATTCAGCAACGACCCGAGCCAACGGTACCGTTAAATCGTAGCGTAGCGCGAGATCGGCTTCACCGCTTGCCTCGTGTACGCCGCGCTTCAGTATTTTGAAGATCAGTTGGTTCCCTTCTTCGCCATACTTCCCCATCAGGGTTTCAATATTTTCAGCAGCCGGCGTTTCGAGTGGCTCGAAACCATATCGTTGGAACACGTCCTTAACTACACCGATGACGTATTCGCGCCTGCGAACGTCTTCGGGTAGAAAGTCGCGCATGCCACGCGCTGGCTGAGTGTTCATTGACGGCATTATTTGAAAATCGAAAACCCTGCGTAGATTACAAACTGATTCAGACCACGGTTCGATCCGGATCGATCGCCGTTCGAAATGTGATGCAGTCGAAGGCCGAGCGTCACTGCCCTACGTTCAGAAGTAAAGATTCTAACGCCGCCGCCACCTTCGAGCGTGAATGCAAATTTCCCGGAGTCTTCGATGGGAACGGGTTTTGTGAATCCGAGAAGGCCCGCGTTAACGTGCGCGAAGGGATGTATGCGCGATCCGTTCGCGAAATCTATTTGGAAACCCAGCGGCGAAACGCCGCCACCGTATGCAGTGTCACGTTGGAAAACGGTGACGCCGCCTACACTCGTTCGGCTAGTTATCACTCCCGTCGCAACCGCAATTGGAATGGCATCGAGTGTGTATTGCAAGGCGATGCTATCGTTGGCGTATAGCGTCCGGCCGTAGCGAAACGCCGCTAAGAAAAATTTTCGATCAGTAGCTTCGGCATCCGTTAACCCGCCGAACGCGGTTGTGGCTTTAAACGAGATACCACTCCAACCGCCGAATTCATTGTCCCCACTCTTGAGCGTGTATGGTGCATCGTCGTCTGCCGGCGCAGTAGTGGAAACCGAAGCAGGTACATTCGGCGCAGTTTCGTCAGCCGGAACTTGCGCGTTCGTTACGACAGCTAGCACGGCAGTGATTACGATGATAAAGACTGCTTTGAGATTAGTTACCATTCTTCTTTAGCGGTCAGGAATCAGGGGTCGGTGGTCGACGTCGGGGAGACGATCTCCGACCTCCGACCCCTAACCTCCGACCCCTTCTCCCTCTTCTCGATACACCTTCGTTAATCCCACATAGTTCTTCCAAAACACTTCAAGTTGGACCACCTCTTCATCAGTCAGCGGCCGTTTGACCTTTGCGGGAAAGCCCATTACTAAGGATCGCGGGGGAACAACGCTTCCGGGACTCAGCAGCGATCCGGCAGCAACTAACGAGCGTTCACCGATGCGAACATCGTCAAGCAGAATCGCGCCAATGCCGATCAATGATCCGCGCTCAACATAACATCCATGAAGAGTCACGCTGTGGCCCACTGTAACTTCTTCTTCCAGAATCGTCGGATGAGTGCCGTTGCGCACGTGTATGACGGAGTTATCCTGAACATTCGCACGAGCCCCAATTCGAATGTAATGGACATCTCCCCGAACGGTGCAGTTACACCAGATCGAAGCTTCCTCAGCCAAATGCACGTCGCCGATGACCTGCGCACTCGGATCGACATACGCAGTATCGTGAATCTGCGGATGCACCCCACGAAACGGTCTAATCATGATTCGCGAGATAGTAGCATACGCCTCGTAACTAACGATGAGGCTGAGGCTCTCGGCGGTCTCTGCGTCTCAGCGACCTCTGCGTCCAAATTCGCCGTCAAATTTTCACGAACTAAAAGTAACGCAGAGGTCGCAGACCACCGCGGGGATCCCTTCATCCTTCATCCTTCGTCCCTCGATGTGAGTCGGCGCATTCGAACGACGTGTGATAAATTCACCGCAATGCAGAAGCGAATTGTCTCCCTAACGATTCTACTAACCGTCCTTGCGACCGCATGCTCGACGTCCCTTTTCAAAGTCAAACCAGTGACAGAGCTACCAACGTTTCCCGCAAGCTCGAAGACTGCAGATGCCGGTGGTGTTACGGTCCGAATCGCACCGCTACTGAGTGACGAGGAGACGCAGGATCTTTTCGAGGCAAACCTTCCTATGGCGGGCGTCCTGGCTGTACGAACAGAACTAAGTCATCAAAGTGGTGTTCCCGTCGAACTCAAGAAGGCGCGCTTTCGGTTGCAGGATGGCAGCGGACGCACTTGGAAATTGTTGTCGCCGAAGCAAGCCGTATCGCGCATCATGTCGGCAAACGGAATCTCTCTTTACAATCCAAACTCTAAGAAGCAGTTCGAAAAAGAGTTTGGCGCTTACGGCCTGGACTTAAAAACTGCGCTTTCGGAAACTGATCGATCACGCCAGGGTTTTCTCTTCTTCCAAACGCCTGACAAGCGTCCCGTTGAGACAACACAGAAACTGACGCTCACCATCGACCGCCTGCCGCAGACAGCGACGATCACGATCAATTAAAAGCAGGTCCACCGATTTCTACGGATTATACGATTAATTGTTAGTTATGCTTCTTCGCTTTCTAGAGTTATGAAAGTCCTATGGTGCTGGCGTTGTCGGATGGAATTGCCGATGCTCGATGAAGAGGAGTTCACGGTCATCTCGAAGCTCGTTTCACAATGCATGAGTGGCGCAAAGGATTCTCGCATGAAGAATAACTATTCTTTGAGTGATACACCCATCGCCGACTTATTCCGACCTGTGCGTGAAGCTTATCTGAAGATGACTGGGATGGATGAGTCAAACACAAATACGATCCTTCATCATCGACTCTCGCTGTATGGTCCAGCTTGCGAGTATTGTGGCAAACCTTTGCGTACGCCACGAGCGAGCTTCTGTGCAGCATGTGGTAAAGTCCCGAGTGTGCGCTCGCAAGCATAACAGGCGACGAACAAGACGTTGCCTGACCATTCAGTACCATTCGCGGTAGCGAATGGCCAAGACTCAACTCCATTAGTGCGGGTGTTGAGATTTGGCCATTCAGTACCATTCGCGGTAGCGAATGGCCAAGACTCAACTCCATTAGTGCGGGTGTTGAGATTTGGCCATTCCAGTACCATTCGCGGTAGCGAATGGCCAAGACTCAACTCCATTAGTGCGGGTGTTGAGATTTGGCCATTCAGTACCATTCGCGGTAGCGAATGGCCAAGACTCAACTCCATTAGTGCGGGTGTTGAGATTTGACCATTCAGTACCATTCGCGGTAGCGAATGGCCAAGACTCAACTCCATTAGTGCGGGTGTTGAGATTTGGCCATTCAGTACCATTCGTGGTAGCGAATGGCCAAGACTCAACTCCATTAGTGCGGGTGTTGAGATTTGGCCATTCGCTACCGCGAATGGTACTGAATAGCTTGGTCACTTGTTCATAGCTTCCTGAAGTGTGTCGGACATTGAAAAAGGCGGATAACCGAAGTCATCCGCCCTTTTCGCACCGCACCTCAACCTACCAACTAACTACGTGGGCCGGTTGCCTGCACGGTTATTTCGGTGCCCGCCGGAAGCTCAAGATCCGTTCGACCCTGAACGTAGACCGACCCGGCTCCAGCGCCTGCGCCAATCACTGCACCGATCGCAGCGCCTTTGCCGCCTCCGGCTATGGCACCGATGAGCGCGCCAACAGCTGTACCAATGGCCGTTCGTGTGACAGTACGATTCGTTTGATTATCGTCGTCACGCACTGCACCTTCGGTGTCTACCCGCACGACGTCCCCGTTAGGAGTACGTACGTTCGACAGTATGCCGGCAAAACGATATGTCTGGCCGTTCCTGAGGCGGATAGTGTCGAAGTTCAGTGTTGCTTGCGAACGTCCAGTGATTCGTCCGGCACGATCAACACCCGTTACATAACCTTCAATGGTTGCACCATCGAATTGTCCAGGCGAACGCACGGTCATGGTGAACCGATCATTCTCCTGAACATTCCTCGTTGAAAGATCCTGATTCAACACTCCAATGAGCTCGGTTCCATTCGGAACTACGAAATCACCGGTGGCTGTCACGCCGCCCGTGCGAGATTCAGGATTCGTTTCGTACAGATTCAACTGAGCTACGTCGGAGGACTTATCGTAATAACTCCTCACAACTACCGGTTGCGTGAACCGATCGCTGTACAGTTGCCGTGTAACCAACAACTGTCGCCCGTTGTCGACTGACTCAAACGTAACACTGAAATCATTCGCCCGCTCTCCGCTACGTTCGATCCTCAGGCTATCGCCCGTAAGGCTCGCGCGCACGCGCACGGTCCGCCCGTTTGTTGTTTCGATCTGCTCGTTACCGTTGGCCACGAACTGGATCTGCGGCGCACGCGTCGACGATATGGTGACGTTGTTGCCTCGCTGATCAATTGCCAGCATGTCTGGCGGATCCAATCTTCGCAGCAACGAATCATAAACCCGTTGACGTTCATTGACCGGCAGGTTACGCGTTGCTAGATCAGCAGCACGCCTGACGTCTTCGCTACGAGAATTGTCGATGCGATAGGTTCCCGTCAGGCGTCCATTTCCGTAACCGCTATCTGGGTACCTGCCGGGATAACTGCTCGGATAACCCGCGTCCGGGTTCGACCAGTTCCAGCTCACATTAAAAGTGGTCGCTAGTTGGTCCAAGTCTTCTCGCACTAGGTTCCAATTGTTTTTTGTTAGATTCGACAGCCGCGCGTTCGCTACAAAGTTCTGCAGGAAGGTCGCCTGCTGGAGAACATTGCGGGCATCTGATGCTGTCGCTTGTCGCGAGTTAGCGCGATTCCGAAACTGCATCACAGCGGATTCGAATTGACTAAGTTGCGAGCGAACCTGGTC
>JBKPMX010000080.1:0-5644 GCA_046765655.1 Acidobacteriota bacterium | reverse complement strand
GATTTCATCTTTTTTGGTCGTGACGGTGCTAAATGTCCAGAGCGGAGCTGTAGTCAGCGCTCAACGCGACTGCGACGGCATCCGCGGCCGAGTTACAACGCCAGAAGGCTGGCTGTTACCGCGAGCGAGAATCAATTTTCTTAACAGGCAGACAAAGAAGAATACGAATATTGAAACCGACGAGAATGGCGCTTATCACGCCTGTCTCGCGCTCGGCACGTACGACATTACCGTTACCTCGACCGGCTTCAAAACCGCGAAGCGTAAGGCCATTAAGTTTGAATCAAGCGGTAGCCTCACGATCGACTTTCCTATGAAACGCGGAAAGCCTGTAACCGACCAGGCGATCACACAATTGTGAAATTAGAGAAGATAAAAAAAGCGGTTGACGCTGATCTGCTTGTCATCTATCATCCATTCAACACTGGAAAGGAGGTGATTCAAAAATATATGAGTTCTAATCACAGTGAGGTGGCTGCGGCCTGACCTCTGAACCAGCAAACCGTTAGGATTCTGGTTCAGTAGTCTCACTGCATAGTGCTCCTCCTTTTCAGGAAGCTGCACACAGTCTGCCCACAGGCCAATCCCAACAGTCTACCGAAGCCGTCCACGCTCAGTCGTGGGCGGCTTTTAATTTGTTCGACAGGATTTACAAGATTAACAAGAAGAAAGAGGAGAAAGAGGAAGCCTGTGTGACCTTCGGCATTCTTAATGCCTAATCCTGTGATCTTGTAATCCTGTCCAAAAAGTCATGGCCGCTTGACCATCACAAACGCGAGTGAGAAATTAATGTCGAAGAGAGCTCAACGCGCCGGTCACTAGAAAGCGGCAAATGACCAACATATCCCTTCACGGCGCTTAGCTTTTCGCGCATGGCTACACCCGATTCCCCTGTTTTTCACGACCCCAAAGGCCGCCGTTGGCGACATGTCAAACGCACATGGCTCGTAATGGCGATCGTTGTCACTGCCCTCGCGGTCTTGTTCATTTTGAGTGTGTTGGCGAACCCGGTTCTGCCTAACTTCAAACTGCGCCAGCTTGCAAGCCTCCCACACAAAGAGGATATAAAACCGAAGCGACCAAACCTGCCGACCAATCCCGAGGAACAGCGCGCAAAGAAATCCAAGGCGGAACTGCAAAAAGCTCTCGCAGCGACTAACCGCATCGTTCCCGGCAAGCGCAGGAGTCAAATTCCCATCGTTTCAGCACCACCAACGCTTCCTGCACCAGTCGTTCCAACTTCTCGTCCGCTATCAGTCGGCTTCTACACTAATTGGGACGATTCCAGTTACGAATCGTTGAAACGGAATTTGGACCATCTCGATTGGGTCGTTCCGGAATGGATACATCTGCAAAGCGACTCACAAATCGCTCCTGATGTTGACGCACCCGCGTTGAATTGGATTCGTGAGACGCGACCACAAGTCCGCATCCTGCCGATGATCTCAAATTTGATTAATGAGAAATTCGACGGTCAGCTGCTGGCTCGCACGATTGGGGACGAGCAACGGCGACAAACTCTAATCAATTCACTAGTGTCTTTCGTGCAGCAAAACAAATTTGCTGGTATCTGCGTCGACTTTGAAGAACCTCCCGACAGTTCCCAGGCCGACCTGCTGATCTTTATCAAAGAATTGCACGATCATTTTTCACCTGCGGGTTTGCTTGTCATTCAGTCTGTCCCATTTGCCGATCAAGGATGGAAGTATGCGGAATACGGAGCGGCGACCGATTACCTCGTATTGATGGCTTATGACCAGCATTACACAACGGGCGATGCGGGTCCGGTAGCGGCGCAGGATTGGTTCGAGCAAAACCTACTTGCCCGAATGCGTGACTTGAATCCGGCGAAGACAATCATCGCGCTCGGCAACTACGGGTACGATTGGTCGGACGCGAAGGCAGACGCAAAAGAGCTGACTTTTCAGGAGGCATTGGTTACTGCGCACGAGTCTGACGCGAAACCAGCCTTCGACAAAACTTCCAAGACGTTATGGTTCGAGTATGACGAAGACGACGGCTCACATCACACAGTGTGGTTCCTCGATGCCGTAACTGCTTACAACCAAATGCGCGCAGCCAGCGGATTCAAACCAGCGGGCTACGCTGTTTGGCGTCTTGGTTCAGAGGACCCATCGATCTGGAATATGCTCGGCTCGCAAACATTCGAGGTCGACAACCTGCGTCAAATCAACTATGGATATCTCGTCGATTTTGAGGGCAACGGCGAACTACTAAAGGTCGTGTCGGCCCAGCCACAGCCCGGCGCGCGTACTTTTGAAACCGATCCGCAAACCGGATTCATAATCAACGAAGACATCACAACGATCCCCTCGTCGTATGTCATCGAGCGCACTGGGGATCGTCCAGGTTTAATTGCTCTTACTTTTGATGATGGTCCAGATCCGCGTTGGACGCCCGCGATCCTCGACATTCTCCGTGATGAGAATGTGCCGGCTACTTTTTTTATCGTCGGCAAGAACGGAGAAGCATATCCAGATCTGATTCGACGCATCGCTAACGAGGGTCATGAGATTGGAAATCACACCTTCACGCATCCCAATCTCGGCGAAATTCCTGTATCACTGACAAAGCTTGAGTTAACCGCGACGCAGAGATTGATCAGATCATTGACCGGTCGTTCCACGGTTTTGTTCCGACCTCCTTACTTCGGCGACGCCGAAGCAGACAAGCCTCAGGAAGTGGAGCCGGCATATGTGGCCCAACAACTTGGCTACATCATGGTGGGCGTTCGCATTGATCCTGACGACTGGCAGCTGCCCGTAAACGCGGACGATGTCGTAGCGAGAACTGTTACGCGAGCGATGGATACAAACCCTGACACTCGCGGACAAGTTGTCTTACTTCACGACTCCGGTGGCGATCGTTCGGCGACGATCGCAGCCTTGCCTCGGATAATCCACGAGTTAAGGCAACGCGGTTTTAAATTCGTGGCGGTTTCGGATCTCGCGGGATTGAGTCGCGATCAGGTGATGCCGCCAATCGCAGCCAGCGAACGAGTGTTCACGCGAGCAGATGCGGTCACGTTTTTCGCTTTGTCCGTCGGCGGTTGGGTACTGCAATGGACATTCATCATTGGAATACTCCTGGGCCTCGGCCGTCTTCTGTTCGTCGGTTCGCTTGCATTTGCACAGTGGGTACGGTCCAGGCGCCGTCAGCGTGTGCATTACGGCGAATCCTTCGCGCCTTTTGTGTCTGTGGTGGTACCTGCATTCAATGAAGAGCGCGTGATCGCAAGTACGATCAAGAGTTTGCTCGCCTCAGATTACGATGCGTTCGAAATCATTGTGGTCGACGACGGCTCTGAAGACGACACCAGCGAAACCGTCAAACGAGAATTTGGTGATAATCCGCGCGTGCGGCTTTTCACCGTGGCCAATAATGGAAAAGCTGAGGCTTTGAATTCAGGTATCAGATACGCAACGGGGGAAATCATAATCGCGCTGGATGCCGACACATTGTTCGGCCCACACACTATCGGCGCTTTAGCGAATCGCTTTTTAGATCCCGAGATCGGCGCAGTCGCCGGAAACGCCAAGGTCGGGAATCGAACTAACATTGTGACGCGTTGGCAAGCGCTGGAGTACATAACATCTCAGAACATGGATCGCCGCGCGTTCGCGAGTTTGAATTGCATTACGGTTGTTCCGGGCGCCGTCGGTGCATGGCGTCGTGAGCTTCTCGAAAAAGCTGGTGGCTTTTCTTCCGACACGCTTGCTGAAGATCAGGATCTGACATTACGCATCCGCCGTCTTGGCTACAAGATTGGTTACGAAGAGACTGCGGTTGCATGGACCGAAGCGCCGGACGAGCTTTCCACACTGGCGCGTCAACGCTTTCGCTGGGCATACGGAACTTTGCAATGCATGTGGAAGCATGGCGACACTTTGTTTCGACCAAAATATGGAGCACTAGGATTCATCGCAATGCCAAACGTCTGGATATTTCAGATCCTCTTTGCGTTGATATCACCGGTGATGGATCTGATGTTGCTCTACACGTTAATTTCAAACACCCTGGATTGGCTGCAACAACCCACCGGTTATTCATCAACAAATCTTCAGCAGGTGCTTTTCTATTACGCACTCTTTCTGGCCATCGATTGGCTCTCCGCCTGCTTTGCTTTCTTGTTGGAACGCCGCGAACGTTGGCGTTTGCTGTGGTGGTTGTTTCTGCAGCGGTTCTGCTACAGGCAAGTGATGTATTACGTCATGCTCAAATCAGTTGGCATGGCCATACGCGGTCCGGTGGTAGGCTGGGGAAAATTGGAACGCAAGGCTACTGCTGAAGCACGACCGTAACGAGTTGTTTCCGCGCAAAGTCCGCGTGCAGGTTGTATGTTGCAAACCGCGAGACGCGAAGGACGCCGCGGTAGCGCGGAGAGTTGAAACTGAACCACCACTGAAGTTTTCCTGATGGGAAAGTTGCCCCGGATTTGGATCGTCTGGTTATTGTTACTCGCCGCAGGGTTGACGTTTCGGCTCTTCATCGCGCTGCGGCTTCCTAACGATACCCCTGACGATGGCCGAGTGTATGCCCAACTCGCGCGGAACCTTCTCGAGCAGCACGTTTATTCTCACGAAAGTGAAGCTCCATACGTCCCATCGTTAATCAGACTTCCAGGCTATCCACTTTTCCTTGCTGGCATCTATTCCGCCTTTGGTCATAACAACAATACGGCTGTCCGTGTGGTCCAGGCCGGGATCGATACCGCTACGTGCGGTTTGGTTGCGTGGGTAGCGTTTTGTTGGGCACCAGACGAACGAAGAAAGCGTTTGGCAGCGACAACTTCACTTGCCCTCGCCGTATTCTGTCCGTTCACTGCGATCTACGTTGCGACCGTTCTTACTGAAGTCCCCACCAGCTTCTTTGCTGTGCTCGCCTGTTTGACGGCAACATATGCGTTCAAATCTTCTCGCTATCGATTGTTGTTTTGGATTGCAACTGGAATCACGTGTGGTCTTGCCGTTCTCTTTCGACCAGACAGCGGTCTCTTTGCCGCGGCGATCGGATTGACACTAATCATTAGTGCGATTGCGAACTGGAGTAATGAAGTCAGTCGCTTGCTGGTCAGACTGTTAAAGGCCATTCCATCCGCCGCGCTGTTTACACTCGCTTTTTGTCTGGTACTGGTGCCGTGGACTATCCGGAATCGCCGTGTCTTTCATGTCTTTCAGCCGCTGTCGCCAGCACACGGAGAAATGCCCGGGGAGTTTGTCCCTCGTGGATATCTACTCTGGCTGCGGAGTTGGTTGGACGATGGACGCTACATTGGTCCAGTACTCTGGTCCCTCGACACTAATCGGATCAGCATGGATTCGTTCCCTGATAGTGCGTTCGATTCGGATGAGGAGCGCGATCGAGTTGCTGTGCTCATTCACAAATACAACAATCCTGATGAAGAAGAGCAAAAGGCTGAGGAGGAAGCGGCAGCTGAAGAGGATGACAGCGGTGATGACGAGCAATCCGAAGAGGAGCAAAACCCACCAGACCAAAGCACTGAACAGAACGTCGAGATGACACCTGAGATCGATGCAAGGTTCGAACAAATCGCCCGCGAGAGAATCGCTCGGTCACGCTTTCGTTACTACTTGGTCTTGCCCTTCAAGAGAGGCATCTCTCT
>JBKPMX010000079.1:0-9005 GCA_046765655.1 Acidobacteriota bacterium | reverse complement strand
CGGTACGACTGTGGGAGATTCCTCAGAAGTCTTAGACATGCGTAACTCTTCCTGTTCGGGACAGCAATCAAATTGCGGAGCAACTTAACGCTGCGCTTGAGCGGCTCGCCCACGCAACTACGAATAAAGGCTACTCACCGGCGAGTCCGCTCCAAGCGCTTGTTCGGCTGGTCATAAGATGTAACGCTCGTATTTCCATCTCGAAATTGAGAGCTATCCTTCGGTTGATTCAAACACGTCCCCCGAGTATTTCAGGACCACTCTACAAGAGAGGATAAAACTGGCGTCATCGTGACCATAACTCTGAAACCTCCCGCCTTGATTCCGAATATGCGCCGCCAATTCGGCTGGGATGGTATGAATCGCAAGTAAGAGAGCCTGCATTGAATCCACACCGAATATCGCCCTGACCTCGCTATCGCCGAGACCAGATATCTTATAAGGACAAAACCAATCTCCATGCTCAGCGCTGGGATCGGGAATGGGTTTGCCAACGTGCACCGATACTGCCGTTGAGCTCCCATCATTGGCGACGTAAGTCATTTGTCGCTCCGCAATGACTTCACCGATCTCGAATTTTCTTCTCACGCTACTGCTGCTCTTCGTCCTTTGCCGCGAAGCCGAACGCTGCGCTTGAGCGGTCCACGCAATTACGAGTTCACTTTCCCCAAGTCTCGATCCGCTTCTGCATCGTCGTGCGCCCCGCACTTGTCTTTACCTTCAGCCATTGCTTAGACCTCGCGTGCGCGTACACGCTGTGTTTACGCTTGCAGACCATCCCTTCGATCTGCATCGCTTCGAGTTCGACAAACAGCCGTTCGCCTTCGCCTTCGATATGGTCCGTGTAGCGAATACGCGCCTTCGCGTGTGGGAGGCTTGATTGGAGGCGGCGATCGGAATCGAACCGATGAATAAAGGTTTTGCAGACCTCT
Organism: Acidobacteriota bacterium; assembly: GCA_046765655.1. Classification (GTDB taxonomy): domain Bacteria; phylum Acidobacteriota; class Blastocatellia; order Pyrinomonadales; family Pyrinomonadaceae; genus PSRF01. The sequence goes on along the minus strand of JBKPMX010000079.1, from coordinate 8,073 downwards.
GCCTTACCACTTGGCTACGCCGCCGCGCTGCAAAGGATGAGGGATGAAGGATGAGGGATGAAAACTGATGGCGAAAGTTGACTTTCATCCTTCATCCCTCATCCTTCATCCCTTTTAAAGAACTTGGAGCGGGAGACGAGACTTGAACTCGCGACCCTCGCCTTGGCAAGGCGATGCTCTACCACTGAGCTACTCCCGCTTTGGAGCATTTGGATTCTAGCTATTCGGATTTCATTGTCAAGCGAGGCTCAAAGTAGGGATGAAGGATGAGGGATGAGGGATGAAGGACCAGAGCGAGCACGCGCAGTAGGCACGAGAACACAAACATCCTGCTGCGGTTTGCTGTTGCCGGTCTCCTTCATCCCTCATCCCTCAGCCGTCATCCTTCACCGACCGGTAGACCTTCGATTTGCATGATCTTCAATGCATTCGTCGTCGGACAGGGGCCGGAGCGTAGCAGGTAATCGAAAACCATCCGGCCGTCGCTTACCTCTTCACAGAAGTGGTAGTTCGCGATGCCGCGGTTCTCATCAGCCAATCTCGTCAGCTCCAGATCATGCGTGGCAATCAACCCGACAGCGTTGTCTCGGTGGGATAAGGCGCGGATGAAGGCGCCACTACCGATGTGTCGTTCGCGATTATTTGTACCTCTGAAGATCTCATCGATCATGAACAGAATCGGCAACTCGTCACCTGCTTCGACCGCTGATAACAACTGTTTGAGCCGTTTCACTTCCGCATAAAAATAAGACAATCCATCTTGCACTGAATCGCTGACGTTTATGCAGGTGAAGAGTCTGAAGCGCGAAACCTGAAGCGAATCAGCGTCGACGGTTGAACCCGTGTACGCAAGCCGAAGATTCAACCCTATCGTTCTCAAAAACGTACTCTTGCCCGCCATGTTCGACCCGGTGAGAAGCACCAGTTGCTGCTGCTCATCGAGACGAAAGTCGTTAGTAACTTTGTGCTGCGGCTTAAGCAGCGGATGACCCAGACCCCGAGCCGCAAACAACTTCTGTTTAGAAACGATCTCGGGAAATGTGTAGTGCGGGTTAAGCCACGCGAAGTTCGCGAGTGAATTCAATGCCTCGAGGTCATACCACACGTCCAACCATCGCGGCAGTTCTCGACCGATTTCTTTCTTTAGCTGCTCGAGTCGATAGGTGAAGAAGAAATCCCATGGGACCAATGCGTGCGCAATCAGCCACAGCAATGCATTCGTTCGCAGGCCCAGAGCCGCAGCGATGCGTTCGACCCTACGTAGTTCAGCTGAAGGGCGTTTGTGTGGATCAAGAAATGGAGCGCACAGTTTCTCCAGGTGGGGTCGGCCGCTGCATCCGCGTGATTCCAGATACTTGAAAACCGCTCCGAATCTTCGCAGCGCTTTCTCTAAATCTTGCACTTCTCCCCAGGCCGTAGCTATTCGATTCTGTTTGAGAATCATGGCGCCGATGTAGAACACCAGACTCAATAGCCATGCATACGGAAGCAGACGCGCCGCGGCCAGAACGAACAGAGTGATGTTGATTAGTGCGAGGATCGATAGAACGATGACAGTGGGCCGTAACGAATCTGATGAGACCGCGTGCTCGACCCAGCTCACCAAAGTTCGAGAATCCCATCGCTCGATTCTGTATCGCTTTTTGTCTTGTAGCGGGGAATCACTGCTTACCAACAGCGCGTTCAAATACAACTTATCGCGGAAGAGAGATAGTTTTCGCAGTTCACCGACGAGCCGTTGTCTCTCCTCGATAACAGACGAGTCCGGCGCGTTGTTGAGGAGCCATGATTTCAGTGTGCGACTTCCTTCTGTAGTCGCTGCCGTATCGAGCAGTCGATGCAGCGACCGGTCTCCGGTCAAGTCGAGATCGTTTTCGAAAGGATGGTTTAGATCGCGAGATGATTGATTTGTTGGAGGCAAATGGTCCCAATCAAGATTAATCCGCGCAACTTGCACGCGCTTGATCTCACGCATCAACCCGTTTTTGATCATGCTTTCGCGAACGCGGTTGTGGTAGGTGGCTACGATAGTGAAGAGAAGAACAAACGAGAGGGCGGCGATTAGCGCGGCTGTTCCGCCAGCAAAGTACCAGATGAGAAGAGACAGGACGGCTCCGATGACGAATATCACTCGACGTGCGCGCCAATACTTGTTGCTTAATACTTCTAGTTGAGCGTGACGGCGCGTTAGTCGGGCGATCGTGCGCTCGAGACCCTGCAAGCGATCTGTATGTTCGCGCATTGTTGGTGACATTCACCTGAGAGTATGCACAGGTCGGACGAGTTTTTGGAGTGCGAACGACTTGTAGTCATTTTTGGTTATGCGCGACCCGAACAACGCAGGGTCATCACAATAACAAACGGTGCAATGCGACAGGGGATCAACCCAATAACATTGCACCGTTGTTTTAACCCTAGGCCGCACGTCGGTACCGGCGCGCAACGGTTGAGTCTATGGCCGCAGTCTAGGCGCGCATACTCCACTGCGTCAACTTTTTACGCAAAAATAAAACAAGAGAAGAGATTTCGGAATTCGGAATGCGGATTTCGGATTTGTCTACGGCTACAAAACGATTTTAGCGGTTGGCTCGTGGGGTCGCGACTACTAAAAGAAGGTCAAGTTGCCGAATCCGAAATCCGCATTCCGAAATCAAATCCGAAATCAGTTTGACAAGCCTCACTCGACGTCCAATAATCCACTTCACGCTTCCAGTTTTTCGAAGGCTAACCTTCCTTTCCGAACAATCAGCACCGCGGAGGATTCCTTATGAGAAATCAGTCTAGACTTCGGGTCAACGCACCAGCCCTGTTCATTCTGTTCGTGTTCGCCATAACTGGGTTCGCGCAAACCGGCTACAAGAAACCACCCAAAGAAGTGCTCGACATTTTGAATGCGCCGGTTACACCCTCCGCTTCGATTAGTCCAACACGTCAGCACATGATTTTGCTAACAGGTCTGCGCTATCCCCCACTCGCTGATCTCGCGCAACCGATGTTGCGTCTTGCCGGTGAGAGGATAAATCCAGCCTCGAATTCTCCGCATCGGTTTCAGTATTCAGTCGCCATGTCGCTGAGGAAGATTCCCGAGGGCACCGAGACGAAGATCGATTTGCCACCAAACTCAAAAATCACTGGCGTGCAGTGGAGCCACGATGGGCGGTTGTTTGCTTTCCTCAACACGACGCCTAATCGCGTCGAGATTTGGGTCGGGGATGCGAGCACCGGAAAAATACGTAACCTGAAAGGTCTCACCGCCAACACGGCGTACGGCGATGGACTCGACTGGATGCCCGATGGAAGGACCCTCATTGTTCAATTGATACCGGCAAATCGCACAGCCGTGCCGGCAGAACCGTTAGTTCCGCGCGAACCGAACACGCAGGAGAGTTCAGGCCGACCGGGTCCTATAAGGACTTATGAAGATCTATTAAAGACGCCCCACGACGAGGATCTCTTTGAGTATTACGCCACATCGCAGCTCGCTTTTGTCGACGCGATGAGCGGAAAGGCGACGCTTATTGGGAAGCCGGGAATATTCGAATCATATGATCCTTCGCCGGATGGTCACTATCTGCTGGTAGGAATAGTTCACCGTCCGTTCTCGTATTTATTTCCTGCTGGTGCTTTCCCCCGGAACGTCGAAGTTTGGGACAACAAAGGAAGCGTCGTACACAAACTCGCGTCGTTACCTCTTGCAGATCAGATTCCTATTGACGGCGTCTCGACTGGACCACGTGCTTACGGCTGGCGACCAACAGAGCCTGCAACGCTCGTGTGGGTACAGGCACTTGATGATGGCAACCCGAAAAAGAAAGTCGAATTTCGCGATCGAATAGTCATGCTCAAGGCGCCATTCAGCGCTCAACCGGTTGAATTGACGAAAACGCAGGAAAGATTTGCTGGCATGGCCTGGGGCGAGCGCGATGGCTTGTTCTTCGTTAATGATTACGAACGCGACAAGCGTTGGTCCCGAACTTTCATGCTGAACGCTGACAAGCCGTCGGAACCCGCAAAGCTTGTTTGGGCTAGAAACCAGCAGGATCGATACAAAGATCCCGGCAGTCCGGTGTTTCATCTCAGCCCCACCGGCCGACGAGTAATGTGGCAGAACGGCGACTCTATTTATCTCGTCGGCGCTGGTGCATCTCCCGAAGGCGATCGCCCATTCCTCGATCGTTTCAATCTGAAGACTCTCAAGTCTGAGCGTCTGTTCCGAAGTGAAGCGACTGCGTTTGAAACTCCAGTCGCGTTGTTAACTGACGACGCGTCGCAATTCATCACACGACGCGAAACACCTACCGAGGCCCCTAACTATTACATTCGATCATCTGCATCGTCCGCTGAGATGAAGCCGCTAACGCAGTTCCCGGATCCAACACCGCAACTGCGTGGCATCAAGAAACAGTTGGTTACATACAAGCGATCTGACGGTGTGCAATGCTCCTTTACGCTTTATCTGCCGCCGAATTACAAAGAGGGGACGAGACTGCCAACAGTTGTTTGGGCCTACCCGCTCGAATTTAACGACGCCGGCACGGCTGCGCAGATTACGGGCTCAACTCAGCGTCTGACGCAGATAACTGGTCCATCGCACCTCTTCTTCCTACTTGAAGGCTACGCGGTTCTCGACAACGCAACGATGCCTGTGGTGGGTGATCCGGAAACGGTCAACAACACTTACGTCGAGCAGATCGTGATGAGTGCAAAGGCTGCGATCGATAAAGCTGCGGAGATGGGTGTAACGGATCCTGAAAGAGTGGGCGTTGGTGGTCATAGTTACGGTGCGTTCATGACCGCAAATCTGTTGGCCCACTCCGATCTGTTCCGTGCGGGAATCGCGCGCAGTGGCGCTTACAACCGCACGCTAACACCCTTCGGTTTTCAGAGTGAACGCCGCACGCTTTGGGAAGCGCCAGAGATGTACATCAAAGTGTCGCCGTTCATGGTCGCCCAGAAGATCAATGAACCGCTGCTGATGATCCACGGTGAAGCTGACGATAACACTGGAACATTTCCGATTCAGTCGGAGCGAATGTATCAAGCTCTGAAGGGACACGGAGCAACTGTGCGACTAGTCATGTTGCCGTTCGAAGCTCATGGCTATTCAGGTCGTGAAAGCATCGATCACGTGCTTTACGAAATGCTCAATTGGTTTGATAAGTATGTGAAGAACGCGCCACCGCGGGCCACGTCACGGGCGACGCAGAACTGACAGGAAGCAGGAGCACCAGTCAGGAGCAGGAACAATCATTGGTCATTTGAGGTTTGACATTTGATATTTACGATTTGTGCTCGCTGTTAGATCGGCTGACTGATATCACGTGACTAATTGGTCACGGACTGTCGTGCGCAAATCTCAAATATCAAACGTCAAATCTCAAATGACCAATGATTGTTCGCTTTAGTCGTAGAACCTTTCATGCCAGTACCGCTTCTTGAACTGTTCCTCACGCCAGAAATTCTTCAGTAGCTCGATGTTTGGAGTGGTTCTCTCGCCATCAGCATTACCCAATACCACAGTCAGCACATCGTATCGATAAGGTTCGTCTTGAATTTGCAGCATTCGCCGGTATGCGTTTGCGGCGCGAGCGATTTGCCGTCGCTTTCGTCGATCGACGTTCACCTGTGGTGCTGCGAACCAGTCGGATGCTCGTGTCTTCACTTCGATGAAGCACAGTGTTGGGCCATCGTACGCGATTAGATCGATTTCTGAGTTAACGACTGCGCCGCGCAGGTTTCGGCCGACAGCGATTGAAAAGTTAGCGGCGACGAGTGAATAGCCCTGCTGGTCCAAATAAGCAGCGGCGTACGCTTCACCAAGTTTGCCGAGCTGTAGATGTTTAGCGTTTGTGAGTGAGGTTTTTAATTGTGAGGATTTCATGAGAGAACTCTACGCCGACACCGGGTCGAAGTACAACGTGTAACCGTCCCCGATTTCTGGCTTGATTGTCGGAGGTTCTGAGTTGCTAACCAGCGCGTTTATGCATCCGGTTACAGGATGGACTCAATTACAGAACGGGAGCGAAGCGACCGATGTCAACGAGAGAAGCAATTAATGTATGTTGACATCGGTCGCTTCGCTCCCGTTCTGTAATTGAGTTTCTGCTGTTATGGTTTAAGAACACCAGTGGAATACTCTAACTTGGCAGTCGGACAAGCAGCGCTATTGATTCGTCGTTACCAACCACACGTGAGGTGTGGCCTTTGCCCGTCGTATCTTCCACCAACAGCACATCACCCTTCGAGAATGCTCTCGTCTCACCATCGCTAGCGGTGACTTGCCAAACACCGGTGAGAACTGCGAACAGATGACGACCTGACGAGGGATGCCAGTCGGCCTCCCAACCGGCTGGTGCGCCGAAGAACGAAGCGGCACTTGCAGCTATATCCTCGGAGAGAAACAACGGCGGAATGCCAGAAGCGAAATCAACGCGATACAGGTCAGATTCTATTTCTTGAAAATGCGACTCGCCTTGTTCGTCTGTGAATAGTCTGACGTACGCAGCTTTCATCTGGGACCGTGCCAGGTTTAGAAGTTGGAACTTAGAGCTTAGAGCTTTGTACTTTGTTCCTGGTTCCTACGACGTACCACCAAAGCACAAAGCTCGAAGTTCCAATTAGCTTTCGAGCACTTCACGCATTCGATCGAGAGCTTTGGTCCAGTAGGTTTTCATCTTCGACGCCGCAGATGCGTTGGCGAGCTTTGAGTGCTGCACGACTACCTGACTTTTATCAGCAGCTTTCGGATAGAAATTAATTTCCAGACTTGTCTTCTGATCAACCCACGTCACGCGCATTGATTTGTTCGGCGTGGCTTTCCGGACACTTATGCCATTCTCACCCAACCACGCGGTGCGCGCCTTTTCGGTGGCAAACGACTTGTACAGCCTCGCGAGCGGAGCGTTCACAGTGCGACTCACGCTTATCTGAAAGCCATCCGGCCGTTCGTTGTTTTGCCGGCGTCCAGTTTGCTGTTCATAGTTGACCGTAACCATCTGGCACCACCAGGGTGGCACACCTTGCTTTTCAGAAAGATACCGAGCGATCTCCTGATGAGTCATCTTCTTTGCTCCGGCTTTGTCGAGCAGAGAAAACCACTGTTTCCAGTTCTTGCCGGTTTTTGCCTTAACGGCTTCGTCACTCATGCGCGGGGCTTTTGATTTTGGTGTTGGCATAGTGTTTAGCTCTGAGCGAAGAGATAAGAGCAAAGGGGAAAGAGCAAAGAGCAAGGCATGCCCTCGGCTCTTGGCCCTTAGCCCTTTGCACATTAGGCATCCCGATCGTAAGCCACCTTCAACCAGTGCTTCACTTCGTCGTCGATATCCTTTAGTGACGTAATCGGAATCCGGTGCGTGATGCGGTCCTTCTTGGCGAAACCGCCGGTATCAATTAAGCGACCCATTGGTGGCGTGTCGCCGAGTGCAAAGCCCATGTCGATGCGCGTTTGGGTTGTCGGTTTGATCTGCGCGAATACGTGATTCCGATACAAGGGCACGATAGTTTGGCAGGGACACGCCTTCGCGTCCTTTCCGGTTTTCAACCCGAGCTTTAGCAGCGCGTCGTAGATCGGGCGCAATCCTGCTTTACCGCCGGAGAACATCTTTTCAACGTAACCTTCAGCTGCTTTTAAATATTCATCGGGATCTCCGATTTCGTCGCCTTTGCCCACAGACCGTTCGGCCAGCCACCAAGCCGTGTTTGTCCCGAGCCCGTACTCAGTTTTCAACCACTCGCGCCGCTCTTTCTCGTCTTTTGGCCCAGCTTTCTTGATGTGTTTGAGCCATTCTTCAAGGCTTCGACCGGTCTTCGGTTTCAGTTCACCAACCCACTTCTGGGTCATCGCGACACCGGGGTGAACACCGTACACAGATTTCTTCTTAGGTTGTGTGGCTGCTCGTGGCATATGCCTACCTTTCTTAACGGAGATTAACGGAGACATCGGGTGGTTGTGCTTCTTCAAAATTGCTTTAGTGGGCTCTGGCCTTTGGGTTTTCACTCCGGTAGGAGTGCGATGTTTATAGATCCGAACAACAAACCCCCCTTCGGCGCGGTTCGGACGAGCGGACACTAGCT
>JBKPMX010000078.1:0-37674 GCA_046765655.1 Acidobacteriota bacterium | reverse complement strand
AGTCGCAATACGTTCGGGTTGCTGGAGGTGCCGGTAATAATTTTTCGCTCCAGCAGTCGTTGATGAATGGTTGCAGCCTTTTCCTTTAACTCGATACCGAGCAGGAACCCCAATCCGCGGACGGCCACAATCTGATCATGGCCGCTGAGCTGATCTCGTAGATACTTCTCAACGCCGCGAACGTTCGCGAGCATTTGATCAGCCTCCATGGCTTCCAGCGTCGCTACCACTGCCGCCATCGCCATCATGCCGCCACCAAACGTCGTACCGAGATCGTTTTCTTTGATCTTCGACGCGATGGCTTCACTCACAAGACACGCGCCCACTGGTACACCACTCCCAAGCGACTTTGCGAGTGTAATGACGTCCGGTACAACGCCAGCCGCCGCTTCACTACCGGCGAAGAACCATTGGCCCGTGCGACCGACTCCTGTTTGTACTTCGTCGAAAATGAGGATCACTCCGCGGTCATCGCAGAGCTCACGCAGATCCTTGTAGAACGAGGGCGCTGCCATGCGCACTCCGGCCATCGATTGGATTGGCTCCAACATGATCGCTGCTACTGAGTCGTCGACAACTGCGCGTACAGAATCGATATCGGCAAATTCAGCTGACACGTGACCTGGAACGTTCGGCCGACCTATGTCGCGATACTTGCCAAGAAATGTGGCGCTGATTGCGTCGGCAGTGCGTCCATGGAAGCCGCCGCTGAAGGTGACGATCCTTTCGCGTCCCGTGTACATCCGGGCCATGCGCATCGCGTTTTCATTCGCTTCAGTACCAGAATTACAAAAGAACGTCTTCTGCAGCTGCTGAGGTGCGATTGCTGCCAGCTTCTCAGCTGCTCGCGCGCGGATGTCGGAATAGACCAGGTTCGAATAGAAGAGAAGTTTCTCCGTTTGCGCCTTCAACGCACCAACAACGTGTGGGTGACAATGACCAGTGCCAGCAACAGCGTGCCCGCCGTAGAGATCCAGATAGCGATCGCCTTCACTCGTGTAGATCCAGACACCTTCGCCGCGTTGAGCCGCGATACGCATCTTCTTGTAAGTCGCAAGCTGAAAACGATCTTCGAGCCCTGCAATTTCGTCGAAGCTGGTTGCCGTCATTGGTTTCATCCTGCTCTTGCTCCATCCGGGATAGCTTTTTCGGGAGTTGCCAGGACCGGGAGAAGTCCGTCAGCGTAGCCGATGTCGAATAACATTCCTTCTGACGTTTCGCTTCTCATCTTCTTTGGCTGAAGATTAACAACAAACAAAGCTTGCCTGCCTTCTATTTCCTTTGCGTTCGCTCGCTCTTGTTTTAAGCCTGCAAGAATCGTTCTGTTGTGATCACCGAAGCTGACGCTAAGTTTTACGAGTTTGTCAGAGTTCGGAACGTCTTCGACTGTCAGAATGGTGCCGACGCGAATGTCGATCTTCTCTAAATCTTCTAGTCGAATCTGCGGCTTTATTTCAGCCGGTTTAAAAGTCATAGCAATCACCGGTTGCGTATCCACTCACCGCAGTGGCACGCAGTCAGTACAGGCTCACGGATTCGTTCCGACCAGCATCAATCCAGTTGGCTCCTCAAATCCAAACATGAGATTCATGTTCTGGATGGCCTGGCCCGCGGCACCCTTGACCAGGTTATCGATCGCTGAGAACACGACCAGTTGCTTGCCCCTGGCGGCAAACCCAATGTCGCAAAAATTCGTCGCCTTCACCCAATTGATATCGGGCGATCCATTCACCAGACGAATAAAGAACGACTCGCGATAAAAATCGGAAAACAGGGAATTCAGTTCAGTCTCATTAAGGTTTTTCTTTGACTCGACGTATATCGAAGCGAAGATTCCGCGTGAAACAGGCAGTGAATGCGTCATGAAAACCAGTTCACTGGTCCAATCACCAACGCTTCTCAATTCCTGTTCTATCTCCGGAACGTGTTGATGTGTGAACGGTTTGTAGGCATAGAAAGAATTCATCCGCTGTGGATGATGTGTATTCGCTGCCGCCTTCGCACCTGAACCAGATGAGCCGGTCTTTGCATCGACGATTACACGTCCGTCGATCAGATCTTTCGAGACGAGCGGCGCGAGTCCTAAGAGCGTTGCCGTAGCAAAGCAACCCGGGTTTGCGATCAAGCGTGCGTGTTTAATCGCGTCGCGGTTTGTTTCTGTCAGACCATAAACAAACTCCGGCTGTACAGACATTGCCGTGTGCGGCTGTTTGTAATGCTTTTCAAAATCTTCTTTGCTGCGCAGGCGAAAGTCGCCCGAAAGATCGATTGCTTTCACAGTCGATGGGAGATTCGGAACGACGTCCATCGCCTGACCGTGCGGGAGCGCCAGAAAAACACAGTCGACGTCTAGCTTTGATAAGTCGTCAGGAGCTGAGGTGAAGATCAGCTTCGTTAGACCATTTAGATTTCGATGAACATCGCGAACGGGTTTACCCGCTTGTTCATTTGCGGTGACGAAAGCAATCTCGACGTTCGGATGGAACAGCAGAATACGCAGCAACTCCGAACCGCCGTAACCAGAGCCTCCAAAAATTCCGACTCGAAGTTTGTTCGCGCTCATAATGTTTCGTCGTCGGTTCAGAACAGGAGCGTAGCGACTGCTTAACTCACCCGACCGTATCCACTGGAGGAGACAGTCGCTTCGCTCCTGTTCTGACCTAATTGGAACGATAGGTTCAATCCGACAGTTGCATCTCGTGACAAGTTGAAGCGAATCGGACGCCTTTCAACTTGTCATTCACCAGGTCAAACAGCTCCGCACCATCCCTGCGCGCATTCGCTGCTGGTACACCAAACTCCTTGCGAATATAGTCTTCGCCCATTTGCGAATCCGTAACTGAACCGGCAATCACGTCGATTTCAATTCCGCGCCGTCGCAGCAACTCGATACCACCCCACGCACCGACATAGTCAGAAGCACAGAACACCAAGGCCGCGGTAGCATCGCGCAGTTCAGCGTCGTCAAAAACTGAATCAACTGAATAACCACCCAGAATACCGTCGCCCATTTCGATCACGATTAAATCAGGCGACTGTTCATTCAGCCGGGCAATAATCGCCTTTGCTGTCGGAGCCAAATCGCCAATGGATACGGTTGAAGGCAGACCGCAGTCGAGAAAACTGGCGGTTGCGATCGCTCCGTGATCCGCCATATTCAGCGTGTCGCGAAGACAAGCGACGCCCGACAACTTCGCGGCTGCGACGCGCAAGCCGGCTCGTGTCGCCTGCTTGATCAGTTCGGTAGCTGCGTACGTCTTGCCACTGTTCATGCTCGTGCCCGCGATCATAACGAGCGGCGCTGTGTCGCCAAGTTTGTTGCGTGCCGGCAGGGCCGCGTCGGCGATGTTTAGAACACGATCATTCTCGTCACAAACAAACCCAATCACCTGAAGACGAATCGCATCACCCAAACTCGAGTGATGACCCGTGCAGCACCCAATAACACCGCCCATGTTTAGAAGATGCAGCTCATCGCCGGCCCTCACAGAGGTCGGAATGTCGCCGACAAAACCTTTCAATGCCCGCCGTCGGCCCAATACCCCGATCAAAAGATCGCCCGGGTTGATTTTGGCGAGACGTCCTGTTGGCAACTCGAGCATGTTGTAAGTTGCGCTGTCCGTTAAGGCTCGCACTGCAATGACATCCCCGGCACCCGGTGACGAATTGGTCTCAACCACCGCCACGGTTTTCGAAAGATTCAATGGCGCAGTAGCAGAACCGATCTTGTCGGCGTCGATAATTCGAGTTGTCACTGTCGTCATTTGTCGCCTCCTAATCGCAGCCGAAGCGCATTCAGTTTGATAAAGCCTTCCGCATCGCGCTGGTTGTAAACGGTGTCAGCCTCAAACGTCGCCACCTTTTCATCGTAGAGCGAATACGGTGAACGACGTCCAACAATGATTGCATTACCTTTGAAGAGTTTGAGCCGAACATCTCCCGTGACCCGCTGCTGAGTTTCGTCGATCATTCGTCGCATCAGCACAAACTCAGGCGCGAACCAGAAACCGTAATAGATACTCTCCGCGAACTTCACGCCGAGGGAGTCACGCAGATGCATCACCTCGCGATCCAGGGTAATCGACTCAAGCGCGCGATGCGCAGCGTGCAAGATGGTGACGCCTGGAGTTTCGTAAACACCACGAGATTTCATACCCACGAAGCGGTTCTCAACAAGATCGACGCGGCCAATACCATGCGCACCACCGGCGCGATTGAGAGTTTCAAGAAGCGTCACTGGGTCTAGCTTCTGGCCATCAATCGCGACTGGCTCGCCTTTATCAAAAGAGATCTCCAGATACTGTGGCTCTGATTCAGCGTTCTCCGGCGAGCGGGTCAACTGAAAAATGTTCTCAGGGGGTTCGGCCCACGGATCTTCCAGAATTCCACCTTCATAAGAGATGTGCATCAAATTGGCGTCAGTCGAATATGGCTTCTCCGCGGTCGCTGTGACTGGGATGTTGTGGTCTTTCGCGTAAGAGATCAGGTCCATGCGACCTTTGAACTCCCATTCGCGCCACGGTGCAATGACTTTGATATCGGGCTGGAGCGCGTAGTAGGTGAGTTCAAAGCGAACCTGATCATTACCTTTTCCGGTTGCGCCGTGTGCAACCGCATCAGCGCCCTCGCGTCTGGCAATCTCGATCTGATGCTTTGCGATCACGGGCCGCGCTAAAGAAGTGCCCATGAGATAGACACCTTCATAAACAGCGTTGGCTTTAACCGCAGTCCAGACGTAATCCCGCACAAACTCTTCACGCAGATCTTTGACGTAGAGTTTCGAAGCGCCAGTTTGATAGGCCTTCTCCTCGAGCCCGGTCAACTCTTGTCCTTGTCCTACATCAGCGCAGTAACAAACAACTTCGCACGCGTAATGCTCTTTGAGCCAGCGCAACATCACTGACGTGTCGAGACCACCGGAATATGCCAAAACGATCTTGTTAATCTTGTTTCGTTCCATCTTTGTTCTTGGTTCTTTGTACCTTCTACTTTCTTCTTCACTTGTTTGCTGCGCTACTCAACTACGTGGCGTTTACTCAATTACGTGGCAAACAGTCAGTACCGAAACGCGGTAGCGTCGGGTTCGTGTCCATTACAGCGCCGCAATCGAAACGCGGACCCGACGCTACCGCGTTCCGGTACTGACTGTTTGCCACTCAATTGAGTAATGTCGCGAAGCACAAAGCTCTAAGTTCCTCTCTTATGTAAACAACTCCCAGATCTTTTTAATCGTCGGTCGTTGCGCTTTCGCTTCGCGAACGGCAATGAAGATCGTGTCTTCACCGGCGATCGTCCCGACAATCTCCGCAATCGCTGCTGCATCGATATCAACGGCGACAGCTGACGCGCGGCCCGGTTCTGTTCTTGCGATTACTAAACATTCGCCTGCGTGATCTAAACTCACGAGGCCTCGAGCAGCGCCGCCATTTGTTTGGGGCAGCGTGTAGACGCCGTGGTGTTTGACGATGCCGAGCTCCTCGAGATCACGTGACACGCTCGACTGAGTTGCCGGAACGCCGGCGCGTTCCAGCAGCGCGCGCAGCTCTTCCTGTTTTCCTACCGGCTTCGCGCGAATCAAACTCAGTACTTTTTGTTGCCGTTCTCGCTTATTCATAAATTCAAAAAGCCATCGCTTATGCCGAAAAGTTGCATAATCGATGCATAGATGCATAAACTAGCATTCGGGTTGGGTGTTCGTCAAACATCAGGAGGCACGATGTCTGAAGGGAAGAAACTCTGGGGCGGCCGGTTTAAAGAATCGGCAGACACCCGTTTCGCCGCTTTCAATAATTCATTCCGATTCGACGTGAGGTTGTTGGAAGTGGACGTTGCGGCAAGTCGCGCTTACTGCCGCGCACTCCTGAGTGCCGGTGTGATTAGTTCCGAAGATGCGACGAGCATTCTCGAGGGACTCGGAACGATTTTGCAGCAGGCGCAATCAGATCCTGCTTACCTTCTCGATGCGAACGCTGAGGATGTGCACTCATTTGTTGAAGCAAGACTGGTCCACCTCATCGGCGATGCTGGTAAGAAGCTGCACACGGGGCGCAGTCGCAACGATCAAGTGGCGACCGATTTCCGCCTGTGGATCCGCAATGCAATTGATTCATTACAGGAGCAGTTACGCGACACCCAAACGGCGCTACTCGACTTCGCGCAAACGAATCGCTCCATCGTCATACCAGGCTACACGCATTTGCAACGCGCGCAGCCTGTGCTGCTGGCCCATTGGTGTCTCGCGTATTTCGAGATGCTTCGACGCGACGCCGAGCGTCTGCGCGAAGCGCGTTCTCGCGTGAATGTTTTACCGCTTGGCTCTGCTGCTTTAGCTGGCACGTCATTGAATATTGATCGCGAAGCGGTCGCGCGTGAACTCGGGTTTGAAAGCGTTTCGCGAAACAGTCTCGATGCGGTAAGCGATCGTGATTTTGTCGTTGAGTTCCTGACCGCGTGCTCGCTTGTGATGATGCATTTGTCGCGGCTAGCCGAGGACATCATCCTGTATTGCACAACAGAATTTGGGTTCTTCGAATTAGGTGATGCAATTGCGACGGGCTCGAGCTTGATGCCGCAAAAAAAGAATCCTGACTCAATGGAACTTGTGCGCGGAAAAACAGGACGAGTGTTTGGCCATCTGCACGCGATGCTGACGACGATGAAAGGTCTACCGCTCGCTTACAACAAAGACATGCAGGAAGACAAAGAAGCAGTATTCGACGGCTTCGATACTGTTAGCGACTGTCTTCAGATTTCTGCAACTGTTCTCCGCAACATATCCGTGAACGTCAACCGAGCTCGTGCCGCGGCCGCGACCGGCTATATGAACGCGACAGAATTAGCCGACTATCTAGTTGGCAAAGGCATTCCCTTTCGTGAAGCGCATGAACTGGTCGGCAAGACAGTTATGTATGCACTCGAACAAGGAAAGGAACTTGGTGAATTGAAGTTGGAAGAGCTAACAAGATTTTCTAAAGAGATTTCGAGCGATGTTTTTGATGCCCTAACGGTCGACCAGACCTTGAATGCAAAGTCGGTGACCGGAGGAACAGCACCGGTCACGGTCGAGAGAGCCCTTATCGCCGCCCGCGCATCCCTTGCCGAGAACAAAAACTAGCGCAAGTACGTCTAACCAGCGATAATTCAATCCTTCTGTACAGGCTCTTGAAGGAGGGTGGCCCATGCTGACTCGAACGCTCACCATCTTTTTGGTCGGCACTCTCTTGTTGCTACCGCACAAAGCATCAACGCAGAACAAAACTGTCTACAAATCCACGGGCAACGAGGCGACATTAACCGGGTTTGTCACGATTAAGGGGCAGTCTGTTGAGCCGAGGCGAATCGACATGGCTGCGGATCCAGTTTGTATGGAGGGCAATTACGAAGGGTACACGGAATACGTGGTCAGGAACGGAGACAAACTCGCAAATGTTTTGGTCTATTTCAAATCAGGAGAAGCTTTACGACTGCTTTCGTTCGGAGCGCCGACCACACCGGCCGTGCTGCGGCGTCGAAACTGTCGTTTCTCTCCGCGTGTCATCGGCGTTCGCGTCAATCAGGAATTAAATATTGAGAACAACGATGCGACTTACCACAACACGCATCCAACGCCGAAGATCAATCCGGAATTCAATAGATCGCAACCACCCTATACACCGCCAATGGTAACTAAATTCGAAGTACCGGAGGTTGCCATCCCTTTCAAATGTAACCAGCACCCATGGGAGAAAGCGTACGTCGCAGTATTCGACCATCCTTTCTTTGCGACATCCGATGCTTTTGGTCGGTATGAGATCAAGGGAATTCCACCGGGGAAGTATCAAATCGTCGCATGGCACGAGACGCTTGGTGAGCAGGAAATGGAGATAACGCTTGTACCGGGGGAAGTACGAAGTGTTGATTTTCTATTTGCGGGTAACGCGAAGTAATCTCCTTTATGAAACGTTCGGTCTCAATTGGTTTTGTGGTTTGCTGCGCGCTGCTAGGAGTGTCGTGTATGTGGTCACCAGGCACTTCGTTCTACTCTAAATTTTCGGTTCGAGAACTCGTGGAACGTAACAAGGCTTCTGCGCCGTTCACCTGCGACGATTCGACCGGTGGCGGCGGTGGCGGCATCGGATCGTATGCGGGAGGTTCACGCAGTACGAGCTTTAGTTCGCACAAAAGCGAGAGCATCGGATGTCGTCTGCAGTCGGATGAATCCTTTGATGAAGGGGCTTTATTCTCCGCTCTGAAACTCGACGTGGAACGAACACTTCATGACACCGGTGCACAGATCACAGACCGGGGATGGTCTGGTCCGGCGAATTTCTTTTTGAAATACGTTCTGAAGGATGTCCAGGGCCGTATCGAACTCTCAGGCACCAGAATCGGAAATGGTTACTACGATGTGAACGCCCTTCTCGAGGAAAAATCCAACTGAAGTTAGAATCCGTTAGGGTGCCACGGATCGTTGAGTAATGATCGAGACTCGATTCGTCTTATCTATCAGTTCCTTTCTGCTGCTGATGACCGTGTCGGCCTCACAGTCGTTCGCCACACAGAACTCCAAATCAACAATCAGGGTAAAAGCAACGGATGGAACATCGCTCGCGGTTGAGTGTATGGGGACTGGGCCGACCCTACTGATCGTTCATGGGGGAACAGGCGATCACCGCCGGTGGGTGCCTTTATTTCCTTTTCTGGCACCGCACTTCACTGTGTGCGCGATGGATCGGCGCGGCCACGGTGAAAGTGAAGCTGGCACCGAGTACAGCTTGAAAAAGGAATTTGAGGACGTTGCTGCTGTCGTCAACGCGCTGCCAGGATCCGTTTTTGTCCTGGGTCATTCTTTGGGCGGCGTCTGCGCACTAGAAGCCGCATTTCTAACGAAGAAGATAGCGAAGCTCATTCTCTATGAGCCTCCTTTGCAGGATCTCGATCACACGGCGATTGCTGACACGATGGAGCGATTGATTGAGACGGGCCATCGCGAGGAGGCCTTGATAATGTTCTTGCAGAAGATCGTCATGGTGTCGCCGACTGAGATCGCAGCGATGAAAGCGCAGCCACTATGGCCGGCGCGCGTAGCTGGTATTGACATACAGATTCGCGAAATCCGGGAGCTGAGCCGTTATCGGTTCGATGCAGAACGAATGCGGAAACTGAAGATACCGACGTTACTCCTCACTGGTAGTAAAACTTCTTCACCGCAGCTCAAACAGGCGATTCGTTCTTTGCAAGACTCGCTTCCCCAGAACAGTCTCTACGTGTTTGAGGGGCAGGAACACAACGCGATGGATCATGTTCCTGGGCCGTTCGCAGAAGCAGTCACTAACTTTTTGCTTCACAAGGACAAGATATCCCCGTGAATGCGCGGTGGAATGCCCCCGCCAGGTGTCCAGTTTATTTGGATAGACGAGATGGTCAGCCTTAACCAAAGTCTATTTTCCTGAAGGCTAACGGTGAAGATTGCCTTTGCAGATCGCGAGAGGAGAGTCCTAACGATGTTCTCGCGCGTTTGCGTACTGCTGGTTCTCCTGCTCCACTGCATTGCCGCTCGCGCACAGGAGACAACCATGGTGCCCGTGATCGTCGACGGCAAGAGTGTGCGTCTTGAGATGCGCATTTATAAGCCGGCCGGAAAGGGACGAGTACCAACGCTTGTCTTTAACCACGGGTCAACGGGTCGTGGCCGGGATCCGCGTGCTGCCAGGGAGCCAATCGATTTCCCACGATTGGCGCAATTCTTCGTACAGCGCGGCTGGGCGGTAGTGATCCCCGCGCGACGAGGGCGCGCGGGTTCGGAGGGCTTCTACGACGAAGGGTTCGCGTTGGACCACTCGCTAGGCTACACCTGTAACCCAGAGCTATCGATTCCAGGTGCGGATCGTGCGTTGCGCGACATTGCGGCAGCAATGAATGCAATCCTTGCAATGCCATTCGTTGACCGCGACCGCCTCATTATCGGTGGCCAATCGCGCGGGGGGATATTGAGCGTCGCGTACGCCGGACAACATCCCGAGCAGATTAAGGGAGTCATTAACTTCGTTGGTGGCTGGTTGGGAAGGGAATGCCAGACCGCCGACACCGTTAACCGCCGACTCTTTCAACGCGGTGCGTCCTACCCGGGCGATACGCTATGGCTCTACGGTAACGGTGACCCGTACTATTCTCTGTCGAACAGCCAAAAGAACTTCGAGGCGTTTCAAACCGCGGGTGGGAATGGCACCTTCAATGGGTTCCGGCAACCGGAAAACATTGGCCATCGATTAGTGGGGTTTCCTGAAGTGTGGGGCCCACTCGTCGACGACTACCTGAAAAGACAGGGGCTGGTGACGAGGAAACAGTAACGCTGCGAAACACCCCGTTAGGGGTGTGATGTTTATAGTTCGAAGTGTTAGAGGTTTCTGCACTCCTTTAGGAGTGCGATGTGCTTTCGGGCTTCGTCATGGCACTCCTAAAGGAGTGCGAGTTCGATCTGATTCGCTGGTCTATAAGCATGGCACTCCTAAACGAGTGCCGATTCGATCTGATCACCACCTACCTACGCCGCTTCTTTGGTGACGGCGACGCAGTTGGACTCGGTGAAGCGGTCGCATGTTCTGGTTGCAGCGTTTCCTGATAGATGTATCGTGCGTCTTCAAGTTTCAGCACTACCGCAGGCTTCACCGCATTCCGATCGCCATCAAATCGAATCACGCCTGTCACTCCAGGAAAGTCTTTCGTCTGCGCGAGTGCGTCGCGGATTTTCGGACCTTCAGTTGAGCCAGCACGTTCGATCGCGTTTACCAGTACGCGCGTCGCATCGTATGCAAGTGCCGCGTGCGCATCAGGGGTGAGATTCTGGAACCGCTGTTTGTATTCGTGCACGAATGTTTGGATAGCAGGAGATGGATCGTCAGCGGAGTAGTGCGTCGAGATGTAAGAGATATTCAGAGCGTCACCTGCGAGTGACCAGAGCTCCGGTGCGTCCCACCCGTCACCGCCCAATAGCGGTTGCTTCAAACCAATTGCACGGGCCTGTTTTGCGATCGTAGCGACATCGGCGTAGTAACCAGGAATGTAAATCACGTCAGGCTCACTCAATTGGATCGTGCTCAGTTGTCCCTTGAAGTCGCCATCACCCTGCATGTACGACTGCTTAGTCACGATGCGTCCGCCGACCTTCGCAAAACTAAACTCGAAAAAGTCTGTTAGACCACGACCGTATGGCGAGTTGAAATCGAAGAGTACGGCAGCCTTCTTTGCTCCTAAGGTTTGCGCGGCAAAGCGAGCCATCACCTCGCCCTGGAAAGCATCGACGTAGCAGGTGCGGAAAATGTAATCGCCAACCTGCGTGACAGCAGGATCTGTTGACGATGGCGAGATCATTGGAATGCGTGCGGCCTGAGCTTTTGGTGCGGCCGCGCGACTATTGCCTGACGTTCCGGCAGCGATGATCGAAATAACCTGGTCCTGCGATATTAGTTTGCCCGCCAGTTCCGCAGCACGTTCCGGGCTACCGCGATCGTCATCAATAACAATATCCAGCTTCCGGCCGTTTATGCCGCCTGCAAGGTTAATCTGATCAACCGCCATCAGCATCCCGTTTTTCGCTGATTGACCGAAGTTGAAAGTTGGGCCGGAGAGATCCCCAAAGAAACCGATTCTTATTGGACTGCGATCTGGTTGGTTTGGATTGGGCTGTCGGGAACAGCCGAGTATTAGAACACTGACGATGAAAACTACTATCAGTCGCTTCACTTTTGTCTCTTCTTTTGTCGTTCCGGAGTGAATTGCTTTCTTGACAAGGCCCACTTTAAGACAGGTGGCGTTATCATCGTAGTCACAACGACCATCGCTACGACAGCGCCAAATGTGGCGGAGTTGATGACGGGCTCGTTCAATCCTTGAATGTTCGGCAAAGTTAGACCGGTCCCGATTCCTGCGAAGATCAAACCCACCTCACCTCTGGGAACCATGCCTACACCTATTGCCAGGCGATTTAATCCACGTTCGGCCACTGCGAGTGAACACACTTGCTTACCGATTATCGCTGCGGCAGTCAGCACAATTGCGAAGCCAACAATGTCCAGTCGTGCGAATACTCGAAGATCGAGATGCAATCCCATCAATACAAAAAAAATCGGAACCAGAATAGTACTGAGCGGCCGGAGTAATTCCTCGAGCGAAGTTTCGTCGCTGCGCTCGAACGGTTTGAAGTGAACTTCATCAAGAACTAAACCCGCGGCGAAGGCACCCACAATTGGGGCGAGCTCGACGATTGCTGCCAGCCAGGCAAAGGTAAAGCAGAACACGATCGAAAAAGCCAGCAGCATACCGCTCGTTTTGAACCGGCCGACACCTTTGAAAAGATGCGGCATCACAAAATGACCCGCAATGATGGCCGCAAGCAGGAACGCGACTGCTTTTACCGCCATGACCGCAACGGTCGATGCGGAGACTGAGGCGCCTGTGGCAGCAGCATGAATGGCTTCGGAAACAACTGCGAGAATCAATAGGCCAAGCACGTCATCGATTACGGCAGCCCCAAGAATTATTCGCGACTCTTTCAGCTTTATCTTTCCCAGGTCACGAAGCACTCGCGCGGTTATACCGATGCTCGTAGCGCATAGCGTTGCGCCCACGAAGATGTGGACCAGCCTGGATTCATCGGGCAAGAAATAGCGCGCTACAACCCACCCAAGAAAGAACGGCGCCGCCACACCCGCGACTGCGACCAGCAGCGACGACCATCCAACCTCCCTCATCTCTTTCAAGTTAGTTTCGAGTCCGACTTCAAAGAGCAAAATGATGACGCCGATCTGCGCTAGCGCCGCGATTACTGCATCAGTCTTGAGCGGTTCGATTGCACTGAATCCAATGAGCGTCAGTCCACCGAACACAATTCCCGCAACTAATTCACCAAGCACCGCTGGCTGTCGGATTCGTTCAAAGATCTCGCCGCCAATTTTTCCAATGAGCAGGACGAAGGCGATGCCGATTAGAACAAGGGGATTGAGTTCGTTGTGTCCGTCTGACTTTGAGTCTGCAAAGGCTGGACACGACCAGAGCAGAATGACCAGTGCTGACGATAAATGTCTGCTGACTCGCGCTGTGGTCAACCGCATGTTGTTTTGCGCGCAACCAAGGTCAGTACCGCTTGATCTGGTGTGAAGGTACTAACCCGAAACTAAACGCGACAGGGGCTGAACCTCATCAGCTCAGCCCCTAACGGTGAAACAGAATTCACGCGTCGCTTTCGATCGCCATCACTCCCTGACCCTTGGGTTCACTGGAGCGATTGGGCTACCCGGAGGTGCATCGGGATCTGCGACAGCCTGTCCCGTCAAACCATGAGTCCTAACTTCGTGGTCAGTGTGGCGCTGTTCTGCCATGACACTGTGGCGCCTTCCATACAGGAAGTAGATTGCTAACCCGATCAATAGCCAGATGATCAGCCGGTACCAGTTCTCAGCAGGTAGCGAGAACATAAGCAGCAGGCAGGTCAGGATGCCGAGAATCGGGATCAGCGGAACGAATGGAGCGCGGAATGGCCGATTCGCGTTCGGATTGGTTCGTCTCATGACTAGGACTGCGCCGCATACGATTACGAAAGCGAAGAGCGTTCCGATACTCGTCATCTCAGCCAGGATACTAAGTGGAATGAACCCCGCCATAGCGGCGACGAAGATACCGGTCAGGATCGTCGACTTCCATGGTGTGCGGAACTTCGGGTGGATATCGCCGAAGAAGCCTTTGGGAACCAGACCATCGCGAGCGAGCGCGAGCATGACGCGCGGTTGGCTCAACATCATGACGAGTAAAACTGAGGTGATGCCGGTCATTGCGCCCGCTGCGACCAGGTATTGCATCCAAACCAGCCCAGCTCGCTTAAATGCATCTACCACAGGCGCATTGATATCGATCTCTTTGTAAGGGACCATGCCAGTCAATACGGCTGAGACTGCGATATACAGAATCGTGCAGATTATCAGCGAGGCAATAATCCCGATGGGCACATCCTTCGCCGGGTTCTTGGCTTCTTCTGAGTGAACGGATACGGAGTCGAATCCAATGTAGGCGAAGAAGATGATCGCCGCTCCGGCAAACATTCCGATTGGTTCACCACCAGAGGCCGCCTCGCCAAGAATCGTATGTCCGAAGAAGCTGACGCCCGTGTAGCCATACGGCGCGAACGGATGCCAGTTCGCCGGGTTGATGAGGAAGACGCCGATCCCTATAACCATCAGAACAATGACTAGCTTGATTGCGACCATTACCGCGTTGAATGTCGCGCTTTCCTTTATACCCTTTACCAAAACGATCGTGAGGATGAACGTTATCAGGATTGCGGGTAAATCGAAGTAAGACTTTGTCGCAACGAATCCTGTGTGGGGGCAACCTGCACCCACGTTCAGGCAGTAGTTAAAAGGCGCTGATTGAAATGCTTCAGGAAGCTTTGCCGGAATCCATGAAATGCCTTCGTGAAAGATCGGAATGAACTCCTGGAAGTGTGCAGACCAACCGTGGGCCACCGTCGCTGACCCTACAGCGTATTCGAGCACTAAGTCCCAGCCGATGATCCAGGCGAAGAGTTCACCGAGCGTCGCGTAGGCGTAGGTGTAAGCGGAGCCCGCAACTGGGACCATGGATGCGAATTCTGCGTAACAGAGTGCTGCAAAGACGCACGCCAAACCCGCGAGCACGAAAGAGAGCATCAATGCCGGCCCCGTGCGATCGTGCGCGGCAACGCCTGTGAGAATGAAGATTCCTGTGCCGATAATCGCACCGACGCCCAGAGCTGTTAACTGGGTTGGACCGAGAATTCGACGCAGGCGGTTTTCGCCCTGCTCTTCTGCAAGCAACAAGCTCAGTGGTTTGGTTGCGAATAGTTTGCTAGCCATTCATTTTCCTCAGTAGTTAGTTTTGTAGTCGTAAACTCGAAGACTCAGTCTTCAGCGAGTGCGGCAGTGGAACCTGCATCCATTGGCACACCAAGTTTCCGCCAGATGAAATAGACCGGAATCCCGGTTAAGACAATAATCAAGCCAGGCCACGTAGTTGCTGTTTGGTAAATGAATAATACCACTAGAATCACAGATGCCCCGATTATGTAGAGGATCGGTATGATCGGATACCCAAAAGCTTTGTAGGGTCGTTCAGCGTCTGGTCTCGTTTGGCGGAGACGAAAGATTCCAGCAATCGTCAGGATGTAGAAGATCAGTGCGGCGGAAATCACATAGTCGAGAAGATTCCCGTAGAGATTTCCATAACCAGTGATAGTTCCAATGGCATCGCGTTTAATTGTTCTCGGCAAAATCAACACGGCGGCCCAGATACCCTGCACAATCAAACCCCAGAGTGGAACGTGTTTGTCGTTTAGCTTTCCTACCGCCTTAAAGAACAATCCGTCTCGGGCCATTGCGTAGTAGGCACGAGCGCCAGCCAGGATTAGTCCGTTGTTGCAGCCGAACGTCGAGATCATGATGAACACGGCCATGATGATTGCGCCGCGTCCGGAGAAGATTGCATTCACAGTGTCTGTCGCAACGCGATCGGCGCCCTGAATCTTTTCGAACGGAAGCGTCATCATGTAAGCGACGTTCGCAAGCAAGTACAACGTAATGACGATGCCGGTTCCGAATGCGAGCGACAGCGGGATGTTTCGTTTGGGTTCTTTCACTTCACCGGCGGTGAATGTGATGTTGTTCCAGGCATCGGCAGAAAAGAGCGAACCGGTTTGGGCCACGCAGATACCGACGAAGAGTCCAAATGCAGACAACGCAGTCAGCCCGCCGCTCAAGTCGTCGAGGTTTCCTCTGACCGTCCAAAGATTTCCAAAGTTCGATTGAACTGCTGCTGAATTGCGCCCTACCAAAATGCCCAGAAGGATTAATCCTCCCAGTGCAGCAATCTTCGTAATCGTGAAAGTGTTTTGAACAAACTTTCCGAGTCGCAGGCCGCGCGTGTTCATGAAGGTCAACAGCAGTATCAATACAAGTCCTAATACCTGCGCCGTTGATAATGAGATTGCATAGTTGCCAGTGATGTTTATCGGACTAATGATGTAGTTCGTTTCGCTGATGGAAGGGACAAGCACGCCGGTGTAACGAGCGAAGCCGACAGCCACAGCTGCAATCGTTCCTGTCTGAATCACGAGAAACAGCGTCCAGCCATAAAGAAAGCCCCACAGTGGTGAGAAAGCTTCGCGGAGATAAACGTACTGCCCACCTGCTTTCGGCATCATTGCCGCGAGCTCGCCGTATGAAAGCGCGCCGATAAGTGTGAGCGCGCCGGTGACGATCCACACCACCAGTAACCAACCTGGTGAGCCAACCTGTTTCGAAATGCCACCTGAGACAATAAAAATGCCGGATCCGATCATGGATCCGGCGACGATCATCGTTGAATCGAGTAGGCCGAGTCCGCGTATAAAACCAGTGTTCGAGTCTCGTCCGTGCTCAATCGCATCGGCCATAGTAATCTCCGGGCTCCTAGTTTTGCCTATCGGAATGAGTTGTCTACTTGCTGTCTAATCGCGAGTGAATTAACGTACCACAGCCGCCACGCTGGGAGCGGGTCAAACCTTGAAACGAGCGGTTGGCGCATTATACCGATTTCGCCTGATCTGTCCAGAAAATCAACGTTTCGCATGAGCAAATCACAAACCGCACCGCCCGGGCTCGCGCCTGACCTTGGTGACATGACGAGTGATCAGTTCCGTCGTTTTGGTCATGAACTGATCGACTGGATTGCAGACTACTTCGAGAATATCGAGCAGCTTCCGGTGCTGGCGCAGATTGAGCCCGGCGAACTAAAAGCACAGTTACCGGCTTCTCCTCCTGAACAAGGCGAATCGATGGATCGCATCATTGCTGATCTCGATAAGCTGATTGTTCCGGCGCTCACTCACTGGAGTCATCCAGCCTTTCACGCTTACTTTGCGACCTCCACGTCGGGCCCAGGTATTTTAGGTGAACTGCTGACTGCGGCGTTCGACAACAAAGCGATGTTGTGGCGAACGTCTCCTGCTTCTACAGAACTCGAAGAGGTTGCGCTCGACTGGTTGCGACAGATGATGGGTCTCGATGCGGGCTACTCGGGAATCATCTACGACACCGCTTCTGTTTCGAGTATGCATGCGATAGCTGCCGCCAGGGAGGGCGTCGAGCAACGAATTCGTGAAGATGGTATGAGCGGTCGTGCTGATCTGCCGCTGTTGCGTGTTTACGAGTCGGAGCAGGCGCACTCGTCGATCGAGAAAGCCGTAATTACTCTCGGATTGGGCCAACGCGGATTAAGAAAGATCCCAACCGATTCGCAGTTTCGCATGGATCCGAAAGCATTGGCGGCGGCGATCGAAGAAGACAAGCGCAATGGTTATATCCCGTTCTGCATTGTCGCTACAGTCGGCACGACCTCCACTTCGAGTATTGATCCTGTGCGCGAGATCATTCCGATTGGTGAAGAGCACGCGATGTGGTTACACGTCGACGCCGCTTACGCCGGATCAGCTGCAGTCGTGCCGGAGTTTCGACACATTCTGGACGGCTGCGAACGCGCTGATTCAGTAGTGGTGAATCCACACAAGTGGTTGTTCACGCCATTCGATCTTTCGGTTCTTTACTGTCGTCACATGGATCTTCTGCGTCGCGCGTTTTCGCTCGTGCCCGAGTATTTGCGGACGCCCGAACAAGAAAAAGTGCGAAGTGGTTCAGATTACGGAATTCAACTCGGTAGAAGATTTCGCGCACTAAAGCTATGGATGGTCATTCGCTACTTCGGACATGAAGGTTTGGCCGCTCGAATTCGCGAACACTGTCGCCTGGCGCGTTTGTTTGCTTCATGGGTTGAGGAGTCACCGGATTGGGAGTTGATGGCGCCAACGCCACTCGCGCTCGTTTGTTTCCGTGCATGTCCAAAACGCGAAGGCGAGAGTGAAGGACAACGTGAGCAGAGGCTGGATACTCTGAACGAAGCGATCATGCATGGTGTGAACGCGACTGGAAAGGCGTTGTTGTCACACACTAAACTGAACGACAAACTAACACTGCGTCTTTCAATCGGGAACATTCGTACAACTGAGCGGCACGTGCGACAAGTGTGGGAATTGCTTAACCAGGAACTGCGAGGTAATCGTGAAACTACTTAACCTCTTTTTTGCTATTGCGCTGTTAGCTCTTTCGTCGGTCGTGGGGTATTCGCAAACAACACCGGCGGACGCGAAGCAGTTTAGTAAAGATGGGCTGACATTCAATTATCAGCCGAACTGGACGCTCGCGGACGACAGCAACGGCGATGCGCAACAAGTCACGTTCTCGAGAACTGACAGCGATGCGCAGATCAGAGTATTTGCTCACCGGGGGCGAATCACTGCGGAGAAACTGCCTCAGGCGCGCAAATCATTTATCGATCCCTATGTTGAATCCACCGTGAAGCAATTCATCGCTATGGGTGCACGACCGGAACAATCTCCAGAGTCAACAGACATAGGAACGACCAAGGCAGAGGGCGTGTTGATCAAGGCGAGCCTGGCAGGCGAGCCAGGTGCAGCGAAAATCTACTGGGCATTGATAGGTGATCGCGTTGTGGTCTTAACTTACTTTGGGCCAGATAAAGAATTAAAGAAACACCAGCCGGAGTTTGATTTGATTCGAAGCAGTTTGCAGATCGAATCAAAGAAACCTGCGCCTAAACCCTCACCGAAGCCGTAAACGAGATACGGCTAGAATCAACCTTTCCTCACAAAGGATCCTCACAATGATAGAAAACGGGATCGCCAAAATCGTCGTAGATGCAGCTCTCAAAATTCATCGCAGTTTAGGTCCGGGCTTGCTTGAATAGGTGTATGAAGCAACACTCGCTCATGAATTACGTGCTCGGGGCTTGCGAGTGACTCAACAGCTGGGCGTCCCAGTTAATTACGAAGGCGTTCGGCCAAGTCTTGGATTTCGAGTTGACTTGGTTGTTGATCACAAAGTGGTCGTTGAGATCAAGTCGGTTGAGCTAATTGCTCCAGTTCATCGCAAGCAGTTACATACATATCTACGACTGATGGGATTGCACCTTGGATTGTTAATAAATTTCAACGTAGAGTTGATCAGGGACGGAATTCAAAGAGTCGTAAATCGTTTGCCGGAGTGAATGGACACACGGCGACGAAAGGTTCCCGCAAAGGCGCAAAGGCGCAAAGAGCAAGAACGGTTCCCGCAAGGGCGCAAAGGCGCAAAGAGCAAGAAGGGTTCCCGCAAAGGCGCAAAGGCGCAAAGAGCAACAAGGGGCCGCCTTTGTATAAACAGATCATCGCCTTTGCGTCTTTGCGCCTTGGCGGGAACTGGTTGTGAGTACTTGGGCTTTGGGAAACAAACAACACAAAGAACTGACTCAGCAATACAAGAGCGCGTCGAGGCCACTAGGTGTCTTTCTAATCAGGAATAACGACACCGATAGAGTGTTTCTTGGTTGCGGAATCGATCTCCGCGGCACCATCAACCGGCACAAGTTTCAGCTGGCGAGCGGCACTCATCCAAATCGCGAGCTGCAGGCAGACTGGAACCGCTTGGGTGCAAATAGTTTTGAGTTTGAGATTATTGAGCAGCTCGAGCCTAGAAGCGAGTCGTCTTTCGATCCAAAAGCGGAACTGGAGTCTATGGAGAACATGTGGTTGGACCGCCTGAAGCCGTACGGTGTAATGGGTTACAATAAGGCTAAAATTGCCCGACCACCCGTATGACGTCGACTCTCGTACAACGAAATATTCTAAGAACACTGCGATATGCGTTCCGTCTAAAATGTCCCGCCTGCGGAGCGTCCTCAATCGTTAGGAAGCCGTTCCACATCAAGCATCACTGCGACAGTTGTCACGCCCTGTTTAAGCGCGAGGAGGGGTTTTTTGTCGGTGCGATTTTGATGAATGTCGTGGTGAGTGAATTGATCATCTTAGTGGTCTGCTTCTTCGCCCTATTACTGCTCGGAGCGGATTATGAAAACGTCCTCATAGTTCTGTTTATTGTGGGACTTCTATTTCCGGTCCTGTTCTTCCATCACAGCTGGAGTTTGTGGCTCGCTTTCGATTACCTGATCGAGTCGCTGCCGAAGTTTGAAAAGTAGGAACCAATCGGATCTATCTGAGCAGGAGATTTTAGGTTTTTGGCCTTAGGCCTTTGGCCAAAGCTTTAGACAATTCGCACTTTTCGCATTTTGTGGGTTATACTGCGACAGCTCGCCCGGCGCTCTACCAAGTGCCAGCTCAACAGCACAGCAGAAAGAGTCCTGAAAAACTCCTACGCTAAAAGGCGAGTCAGGTTTTTGTAAGGTCGTTTCTCTATTGAACGGCTCCAAATACTTCTTGGTTGTAGCCGATACTGGCCGAGCGCCAGTGTAAACCGCGCTTAGGGTTCTTAATCCAGAGCGGCACCGTGAACTCGGGTTCGAGCAAAATGTTAGCAGCAGCTCAGTCTGCAACTGACCAGTGCTCCCTGATTGAACCGGTGCGAAAACGGCTAGTCAGGTTATCTGTTGAAAGAAAGAGAATCTTCTCGTGGTGTGGGCCGGACGGGTCCATTCGCCGCGAGTCTTGCGCCTACTCACAGTTGTAGTCGTAACCGAATCCATCCACCGCCCGCTTATAACTGGATCTCAGCCCAGTTGCTTCGCGGGCAATATTCCAACTCATCTACGCGTGTCTATTCGGCGGTTCACGAGGCGTGTGCCTTCCAAAGCGTTATCGCTGCGCACCGCTCCGTTGCTGAATTGCGGTACAGATGAGCTCTAAAGAAAGAAAGTAGAAATGGCAAAACAATTGATAGTGAGCGTCAACGGACGCGAAAAGAAGATAGCGATCATCGAAGACGATAAGGTCGCTGAGTTTTACATCGAAAGGGGAGAGCAACATCAGGGCATCGTCGGCAATATCTACAAAGGACGCGTCATGCGAGTACTTCCTGGTATGCAGTCGGCCTTCGTCGATATTGGCCTCGAGCGCGACGCCTTCCTTTACGTCTCCGACTTCTTCGATGAGGAAGAGGAATTCGAAAGAATTGTTATCGATAAGTCGAAGAAGGGTGCACCAGAACCGGAACATGCTGCCGCTGAACAGATCGCGCAGTCGCGGGTGGAACGCGAACAGCGAATCGAAGCGACACAAGAGCGTGTGGAAGCGGAGGAACCAATAGTGACTGCTGTTGAACCGCAGGAGGGCTCCGATGGTTCCCGGCGCCGTGGTCGCAGAGGCCGCCGCCGTTCTCGTTGGGAGAAACACGAAGAGACGCAAACTCCCGAAGCACCGCAGCCCGGGTTCGACGTACCCGACACTCCGTTTGTGTTTGGCGATCCGTCGGTAGAACGAATCGTTGATGAAGGCGACGACGGGGAGATGTTCAAAGATGCAAGGTTGCAGGAGCGGATCTTTGATCAGATTCACGCCGTTGAATTCAACATCGAGGATGATTTCCGCAGCGCTGAAGTCGGATCGATGCTGTCGTCGGGAGCGATAGGCGACCCATCGTTTCAAAGAGTTGATGATGGTGCAGATCCTTACTCAGACGGTTTGATGGCTGAGTCACCGCGGCGCGCACCGCAGGAAGCGCATGTGGAAAGGTTCGTTGACGATCTTCCAAGTGAAACTTTCCCGCAGGGAAGTTTTGAAAGAATTAGCGACGACGAAGAAGAGGTCTCCGGAATTCCCGAACCGCCCACGCGCAGAGGGCGAAAGCCAGCGAGCGCAAGCGAAGCAAAGAGAAGGACCTCGCGTGGCGCGAGCAAAACGCCTGCTAAGAAGAAAGCATCCACTAAGAGAAGCTCGAAGAAACGTGCGGCTGCGTCAACTGAAAGTGAAGCGAATTACGGTGATGCTGACGCGCAATTGTTCGATAACCCGACTCGTGCGGAGTTTGCAACGCGTCGTGGCGGACGTCGACGACGTCGGCCAGGCAAGGGCAAACCAACAGCATCAGCCGCACCTGAAGTCGAATCGAAGTCAGACTCCAACGGTGTAGACGACAGTCCAGTGCCGTTTGCTGAGCCACAAGTCGAAGAAGCCGCTTCACCGGCACCAGAAGCTCCGCAACAACGTCAGCGTGGGCGCGATAGATTCCGTGGTGGCCAATCGCGACGTGATCGACATCAACCAGCTATCACAGATCTACTGAGCGAAGGTCAGGAGATCCTCGTTCAAATCGCAAAAGAGCCGATCGCGAAGAAGGGCGCGCGCATCACATCCCACATCGCGCTGCCCGGTCGGTTTCTTGTGTATATGCCGACGGTTGAGCACGTTGGTGTTTCAAGAAAGATTGAATCGGACAGTGAGCGGCATCGTTTGCGAAAGCTGATCCAGATGATCCGCGCTGAAGAAGATATTCCTTCAGGCGGTTTCATCGTGCGCACCGCAGGCGTAGGAATTAATGAACGCGAACTGCGCGACGACGTCCGTTATCTTGTTCGAACCTGGCTCGACATCCGAGGCAGCGCAGAAAAAACCAAAGCTCCAGCATTAGTCCATCGCGATCTGGATCTGGTGCAGCGACTTTTGCGAGATCAATTGTCCGAGGACTTCGAAACCATTCGCGTCGATTCGGAAGACGAGTACCAGCAAATTGTCGAGTTCATCAATCGCATTCAGCCGCGACTGGTGAAGCGCGTCAAGCTCTACACGAAAGAGCAACCGATACTTGAGGCCTATGGCGTGCAGGCGGAGATCGATAAAGCAATCAAACCGCGCGTGTGGCTCAAGTCAGGCGGCTACCTGGTTATCAACCAAACCGAGGCGCTGGTTGCGATAGACGTTAATACTGGAAAGTTTGTCGGTCGTGGCGGTGGTCGTTTGGAAGATACGATCACGCGTACGAATCTCGAGGCAGTGGACGAGATTGTTCGACAGATTCGCTTAAGAGATCTCGGTGGGATCATCGTGCTCGACTTGATCGACATGGAGGAGCGTCGCAATCGTCAGAAGGTGATGCAAGCTCTTCAAGATGCGCTGCGCAACGACAAGTCGCCTACGAAGGTTCTGTCGTTCAACGATTTCGGTCTTGTGATCATGACACGAAAACGCGTGAAGCAGTCGCTCGAAAGGACACTGTGCTCGCCTTGCCAGTACTGTCAGGGCGCGGGATTGATCAAGTCGCCGCAAACCATCTGTTATGAGTTGCTGGAAGAGGCGCGCCGGTTAGCGAAAGAGATGAATGGCGACGCTGATAACAAGCAAGTGACGCTGCGCATCAACCCCGACGTTGCGAAGACCTTACGCACGAGCGAGCGAGATGTGCTGACGGAGATCGAGGACTACCTGGGACCGATGGATATAACGAGTGATCCAACTATCCATCAGGAACAGTTTGATTTCGCTTTCGTGTAACTAAGCAAATCCGCAAGAGACAGGGGCACGAGCCGCAGCGCAGGAGCAGGATTTACTGCTCCTGCTTCCTGCGCCTGCCCCTGATTAAGTTATGAGTAAGCTCGCGAATTTCTGGAAGACGGTACTCGCTGGCGGTGCGGGCATGGCGGCTCTCGCAGCTGTCAACGCTTCGATCAGACGTGGCGCGCATGAGCCCGACGACAGCGCGCTCGGCGGGACATCGCGTTTCTTCCCGTGGAAGCACGGACGCATCTTTTACAAAGAATCGGGCCTCACCAACTCTGGATTGCCGGTCGTTTTTGTACACGGAGTCGGCGCAGGTTTCTCCAGCTTCATGTGGAGAAAGAACTTCGATGTGCTTGGCAACAACTTCAGAGTTTACGCATTAGATCTGCTTGGTTTCGGGTTCTCGGACAAGCCGGCTGCTGCACCGTATTCTTCGCAGCTTTACGTGGAGCTTCTCTCGGATTTCATTCGCGATGTAGTGGGACAACCAGCAAACGTCGTTGCCAGTTCGCTCGGCGCCGCCTACGCCGTCCAAACTGCGGAAGAGCATCCCGAATTAGTTAATGCAATGATTCTGAATGCGCCCGCCGGATACGCGACGCTCAACACACGTCCGGGGATGGCCGGCGCAGCGTTCTACGGATTGCTTCAATCCCCGGTGCTGGGCACTTCGTTCTACAACGTGATGGCCAGCGAACGCAGCATTCGCGATTATGCGCAACGAACGCTGTTCTACGACTACAAGCGCGTTACCGATCGATTAGTTGCGCATCTTTACGCGACGAGTCACCAACCAGGAGCGCAGCATGCAATCGCTGCATTTCTGTCTGGCTATTTGAATGTGGATATGTCAACGCCGTTTTCACGGTTGGACCAACCGACGGTTCTTGTTTGGGGCAAACAGGATCTCAATGCGCCCGTGACACGAGCAGTTGAGCTATTGCAACTGAATCCGCGTGCGCGTTTGGAA
This sequence comes from Acidobacteriota bacterium, assembly GCA_046765655.1. GTDB lineage: Bacteria > Acidobacteriota > Blastocatellia > Pyrinomonadales > Pyrinomonadaceae > PSRF01. The sequence goes on along the minus strand of JBKPMX010000078.1, from coordinate 13,384 downwards.
GTGTTTGATTTTTGTCGAATGATGCCGGAGCAGGAACACCCGGAGAAGTTTAATGCGCTGGTGTTGGAATCGTTTCGTGCTCGCGCCGTCGGAGCCTAAAGCAGATCCGTCGATTCTCACAGCTTACACAGATTCAGCGCTTGGATAGGTAAGTTGAGTTTGTCGACGTTGTAGTCGAATCGCTACTCGTTCAGTTTCAAATCTATGCGCACCCTCTGCGTCCTCGGCGGCTCTGCGGTTATGCGAGTTGAGACAGAAACCGCAAGAGACGCAGAGCACGGAGAGGTTGCGCAGAGACTTGAATCAGAAGGTGAACCAGTACTGTCGAATCACTCAACTGAACTTCTTAAGCCATTAATCTGTGTAATCTGTGTAACCTGTGGATACTCTTCTGTCTGTGGTAGTAGAGGTTCGCGATCGACGTGTTTGTAGAGTATGTCTCGCTGCTGAGGGATAAAGCCGGCCTCTGTAATCAAGTATCGCAACATTTTTTCGTCGGCACTGTTACTTGCGCCTGCCGCTGACACGACATTCTCTTCGATCATTATCGAGCCCATATCGTTTGCGCCGAACCTAAGCGCAACCTGGCCCAGACGCAATCCTTGAGTCAACCACGACGACTGAAAGTTCTCGATGTTATCGAGGAACAGTCGCGACACCGCCAGCATCTTCAGGTAATCAATACCGGTCGGTTCGTCTTTGATCTTCCTTCCGAGCGCAGTGTTTTCGCGTTGAAATGTCCATGGGATGAACGCAGTGAAGCCACCGGTTTCATCCTGGAGATCGCGAATCCTTTGCAGATGTCGCACACGGTGTTCAATGCGATCGCCTATACCGAACATCATCGTCGCAGTAGATCGCAGACCGACACGATGAACGGCCCGCATTACTGAGAGCCACTCGTCAGTCGTACATTTTGTTGCGACGCGCTTTCTGACTTCATCATCCAGGATCTCTGCGCCTCCCCCCGGCAAACTATAAAGGCCAGCCGCCTTCAAACGCGCCATGATCGTTTCGTAATCGAGTTTCGAGATCAGGTGAATGTTGTGAATCTCGGGCGGCGAAAAACAGTGAAGTTGAAATCCGGGATACTTCGCGCTGAGATTGCGGAGCAGATCTTCGTACCACTCAATTCCGAAGTCCGGATGCAGTCCGCCCTGCATCAACACACCGGTCCCACCCAGTGCAATCGTCTCGTCTATCTTCGCTGAGATCTCATCGAACGTGCGTACGTATGTATCGGCGGCACCCGGTCGGCGGTAAAAAGCACAGAAGGTACACACAACGTTACAAACGTTCGTATAGTTGATGTTGCGATCGATGATGTAAGTGACAATATTGTCAGGATGCCGGCGCGTCCGGATCTCATCCGCAGCGGCGCCCATTTGGGCGATGTCATACGACTCGAGAAGATAAGTACATTCCTCGGCTGTCATCCGCTCGCCGGAAAGCACTCGATCGAGAATTTGTTTGGTAGTAAACGAAGACATGTTGTGCCAGTGATTGGCGGCTAAACAATAACAGAACAATCAAAGTGCTTCTACTCGACCAACCCCTGAACAGGTATACGAAGCGGTCTGCCAGTTTCTCCGCTTTTTTCTTTAGGCATCAATAAAAACAAGTTCTCTGGCCTTGTCGATCAGACGGTGTTTGGCGGCCAGTTTGAAGTAGAGTTCCAATCCGTCACGCATTTGATCGTCTAATCGAAAAGCAATGTTGTCTGTCAGATAAGACCTCAGCTCCTCGCGGCTAAGTGGAATACGGGTCAGATAATATTCGACGATTGCGTCGATCTGGGCCAAGCCTTCATCACGAGCAGCTGCGAAGTCAACTTGTTTAGCTTGAGAGGTCGCGTCGTTCCTTACGGCCCACATCGCAAAAACAAATCCGAGGCCGGTGTACTTTCGCCACAAAGCGGCCATGTCCCATACGTGCAGGCCTTCGCGCGAGAACGTCATTGCGGGATCGCCGATTATCAATGCCGCATCGTTTGAGCGCAGCATGTCATGCAGGTCGGGTGACGAGGTCCTCGATGAGGGATCGCGCTTCAGAAACTCGCGAAAGATGATTTTCAAAAGTGCCGCAGAAGTTCGTGACGATTCGTCGAGTGCGATGTTCTGTATCTGTTCGATGTCAGCCAGCTTTGAAACCAGCAAGACACTGCGTACTTCGGTCTTCGAGCCGACACAAACATTATCGATCAATGAAATGTTCGGAATCCGCTGGTATTCGATTACTGGGATTAAAGCAACCTCGACCGTCTCCCTAAGCAACTGCGCACATTGAGCAGGAACTGCATCATTAAGCTTCACGTGGTCGCGTTCTGGACCATGAAGAAAGCTCCAGATCAGTGGGGCGGAGTTTAGATAAGTCGAAGCTGCGACTGTGAGGATCGGGTGTGTCTGATGACTGGAAACGGTCAACTCGAATCTCTTGCAAAGTGATCTAGTGCGAACACAGATGCTAATTGATGCATCACGAAGACTCAAGCGGGGAGAATCCGGCAGCAAATGTCCAACACGCTTTTGGAACGTCAGATCAAGCGACCAAGCTATTCAGTACATTCGCGGTAGCGGATGGCCAAATTACAACACCCCGCAGTAAGTGAGTTGAGTCTTGGCCATTCGCTACCGCGAATGGTACTGAATAGCACCTGCACTATTACTTCGAACTCCGGCGAATCAACGACGACGCTGAAGTATGTCGGACACTCGTTGACACCTCTTTTTGTCGACAATTACTATCGATCCAAAGATGATCTACGACGTCAGCGTTCCTCTTTCATCCGGTATACCTACGTATCCCGGCGATCCTGAGATTGAGATTCAGGATTGGCGCAGCCTGTCAAACGGTGATGCTGCTAACGTCTCTGTGCTTCGGTTCGGCGCGCATTCCGGAACTCACGTTGATGCTCCAGCTCATTTTATTGAAGGCGCGCCGCGCGTTGATACCTTACCGCTCGACATTTTGATAGGCGAGGCTGAGGTGTTCGACGTCCCGCACGATCTGAAGTCTATTGACTTGAGCTTCGTACGGGCGCATTTCAAGAGCGGAATCAAACGAGTGCTCTTCAAAACGCGTAACTCTGTGCTTTGGAAACGATCAGGCTCTCGTTTTGAACAGCAATACGCTTATCTCGATCTTGAAGCGGCAAAGTATCTGGTCGAGCAAGGCGTACGCCTGGTCGGCATCGATTATTTATCAATCGAACAGTTTGAACAGGAAGGACATCCCACACATCGCGCATTGCTGTCCAAGGGCGTAGTTATAGTCGAAGGTCTGAATCTGAACGACGTACCCGCAGGGAAGTACGAGCTGATCTGTTTACCGCTGCGCATCAGTGGCGGACTGGGAGATGGCGCACCTACTCGCGCTGTGCTGCGAACTGTCGATTAATAACACGAATGCCGAAACTGGAACAAAACGATTATCGCGAACGCGTATATCGGATCGTGCGGAAGATCCCACGGGGTCGTGTGATGACGTACGGTCAGATCGCCGAGCTTCTCGGTGACGGTTACACACCGCGAACCGTTGGCTTTGTCATGCATGCGTCGCCGGCAGACACACCGTGGCATCGCGTTCTCAATGCTCGAGGCGCGACCTCAACAGGTCGACTTGTCCTGCCGCACGACAAACAGCAGAAACTACTTGAATTGGAAAACGTAGTGTTCAATAAGAATGGCTGCTGTGACCTGCAAACATTCCTGTGGATACCTAAACCAGCGGAACTCGCGGGAAAGCGGAAAGCCAAGGCAACGCTGTTCAAAAAGACTCCGGCCTCCAAAGGAGGAAAACAATGAGCTCTGATCCCCTCGATAGAGTTCCTTACGCAGTTAGTCCGCCTCGTTATTCCGTCTCGCACCAGATGGTTACTACAGCGTTCGAATTACCAAACTATCGAATACTGCAAAACCTCGGGGTGGTACGCGGCATCGTAGTTCGTTCGCGAAACATTTTCGCGACGCTCGGCGCAACACTGCAGACGGTCGTCGGCGGCAACATTACAGTTTGGACCAGGATGTGTGAACAAACGCGTTCAGACGCATTCGACATCATGATTCAACACGCAACAGAAGTCGGTGCAAATGCGGTTGTCGGGGCCCGCTACGACACAACAGAGCTGTCGACCGGCGTGACCGAAGTTCTGGCTTACGGAACAGCAGTCATTGTCGAGCCGGTTAATCCGAGTGATACCTACCGGTCATGAGCACTTCGCAGCTCACTGAGACACAACGAAAGCGGATCGAAGACGCCCTCAGCACGGTGCCGTTCGCTAAACTACTCGGGATCAAACTCGACGCTGTCGAAGCAGGAGAGGCGACCCTCAGCCTGCGCATTCGGGAAGAGTTCAAGCAGAACGCGGGCGTGGTCCACGGCGGGGTCATCGCCTCTCTTATCGACTCTGCGACGGCCTTCGCTATTCTTCCGCTCCTAAATCCGGACGAGCGCACGACAACGGTAGACCTCACAATCAGTTACCTCCGGCCACTGGTCGCTGGTGTAGTCGTCGCGCGGGCGAAGGTTCTGCGCGCCGGAAGGCGCATGATCGCCACGTCGGCAGAGCTCTTCGACGACGACGGAAAACTTGCCGCCACAGCACTTAGCACCTATATCAGACTTCCCAAGACCCTGTGATCCTGGGGAAATATACTGATAGACAGCTTATGTTCATCACTGTAGAATGATGTTGACCATCAGGGCGCGCACGGATTCCCGCAACCACCCCAGTTCAACAGCGCCCGCTACTCCCTCCGATGTACTCCCTATATAACTCCCTCTTAGCCCAGCATCCGCGTCAGTTGACACCAATCCGTTGCAGCATCTCGACGATTACCAAGCTTCAGACTTACTTCGAAGATGTCGTTCTCGAGAATAGTCTCAACGCGCTGGTGGTCGAGAGCATCCCGACAGTCGAGGATCGCCCACATCGGGAAACACTGCGCGTTAAGAAGCTCGTGAGTGCGGCCGAGAACGTCGTCCTCTTTGTGCCTTGTAAGGATTCGCTTGCGCAGTTAGCCGACAGGGGGGCGACGGACCAGAAGGCGGGGATGATTCTCGAAGGATCAGGAGAAAGCGTTAACGAGCGGTTTGTAGTCATAGCTGATTCCCGCTTCTCAGCACTCCTCGCATCACCACCTCCGACTGACGATACAAACGATACTGAATCAGCGCACGTGGTTTGGACCTTCGAGCCGGATATCGTTTACTCCGCGCTTGAATATCTAATGGCGAGAATGACTGCTGAACATCCGTTTCATGCCGGGCCATTTGCTGACGCCGTTCGTGTTTCAATGCCAAAAGCGACTTCACTCCAGCTCACCCTTGGAGTAACGACAAAGCTTGCGCGACTACTCCAGGAACAAGCGGAGCGTGAGATTGCTCTTAACCGTATTGCTACTGCGATTAGAAACTCTTTGGACTTGAATAGTCTTTTGCGAACAGCGGCAAATGAAGTTGGACGCTCGCTCAACGGAAACTGCTGTGCTGTGCAGATCGAAGGTGAACTCGTTGGTAATACGAAGACGGAATGCTTCGTCAGTTCGGGGGCAATCGCGACAGACGAAAAAGAATATGAATTAATGGAAGCCATTCAGGTTGCGAAAACCAACTTGCGAAAGATTCCAAAGCCGTGGGTGATTGACGGTGACGCTGCACAGGACAACGCAGGCTCCGCACAAGCTGCCGTCCCTTTGCTGTATCAAGGTTCTTACGTTGGACTACTGCTGGTCCAGGGCGAAGGAGCGCGAATTTGGGCTGACAACGAATTGCTGCTTCTGCACACAGTCGCAGACCAGTTGACTGTCGCAGTTAATCAGGCTCACCTGTTCGCCCAACTACAGGTTCAAGCCCTCAATGATGGGTTGACTGGCTGCTACAACCGGCGCGCCTTCGAAATGCAATTAGAGCGTGACCTGCACCTGGCGACACGAATGCAGCAACCGCTTTCGCTGATCATGCTCGATGCTGACAATTTCAAGAAGATCAACGATCACTCTGGCCACGACACCGGCGACTGCGCTTTACAGATCATGGCTGACAGCCTTCGCGCAGAGTTACGCGCGGTTGACTCGGCTGCGAGGTTTGGAGGGGATGAGTTTGCCGTCATACTTCCGCAAGCTGATCTTGAGGGCGCCATGATAGTTGCGGAGCGGTTACGCAAGCGAATGTCTGAAACAGAGATTCCAGGCTACGGCTTCATGACTGCTTCGTTCGGGCTTGCAACATTTCCCAGACACGCTTCATCACGCGACACATTGGTAGTCGCTGCAGACCGGGCCCTCTATCACTCAAAGACCAGCGGCCGAAACCAGGTGAGCGTCCCTCCTGAGTCTGATGATGACGGAACGTTTCTCGACGTTGATACCTTGCCTGGTATAGAAACGTCTGTCGAAGTCAACTAAATCGATTCAATCAGCAGCCGTTCGCGAACAGCGTGGCGACCCGCACCGGTCGCTCTCGTCATAGCAGGACGGCTTTGTAGATCTGGGTGCATTTGGCGTCTGAGCCTCAAATCGCGCATCATACATTTTCAAAAACTTGAAGCGTAGTTATCAGCTCGCCGGTCGTAATGGATGATTTAAAGAAATTTGCCCGTTATTTCGCTCCCTACAAGTTTGCGCTGGTGACGGGCATCGCCTGCATTCTCGCCTACGTCCTCTGTAGCCTCTACATCCCTTTAATTGTTGGACAGGCCATTGATGCGAATTGGACACAAGTTAGCTGGTCCAAGTTGACCATAGCTGCGGGCAAGGTGCTGGGCACAAGCATCATTGGCGGCGTTTTTCTATTTCTTCAGCGGCGTATTCTGATCGGCATGTCGCGGAACGTTGAATACGACCTGCGTCGGGATTTCTACGCTCACCTTGTAGATCAACCGCAGTCGTTCTTTCATGAGCACCGCGTCGGCGACTTAATGGCTCGCGCTACAAACGATCTCGCCGCTGTCCGCCAACTGGCTGGGCCAATGATCATGTACACGCTTCAGACCGTGTTCGTGGTTGTGCTCGTATTGCCAATGATGTTCATCATCAATTGGTGGCTGACCACATTGTTGTTTGTGACGATGCCTTTGGTGTCGCTAACCGTTAAGTTTTTTGGCCAGCAAGTACATGTCAGGTTTGAAAAGATTCAGGACTTCTTTGCACAAATCACCGCGCGTGCACAGGAGAACTTCACCGGTGTGCGCGTGGTGCGGGCCTACGCGCAGGAAGATGCGGAGATAGCGGCATTCAATGAATTGAATTGGGATTATGCCGAGAAGAATCTGAGTCTCGTGCGGATCGACGCCATCATGCGCCCCCTCATGCAGTTTTTGATCGGGATTGGTTTTGTTCTGATCATTTGGGCGGGTGTTCCACTCGCGGTGCGCGGCGAGATCACTGTCGGCGAATTTACTGTATTTAATATGTACCTCACGCGTCTTATCTGGCCTTTGATTGCATTAGGCTACGTGGTGAATCTTTATCAGCGCGGCACTGCTAGTCTTAAGCGACTCAACGTGATTTGGCGGATCAAGCCGCTAATCACGAACGCACCGGGCGTAACGACTAAGCCCCCCGTGCGCGGCAGAATTGAGTTTCGCGATCTGACATTTAGCTATAACCAAAGCGATGAACCTGTTCTGCGAAATATCAACCTGACCATTTCTGAAGGACAAACAGTAGCTTTTGTCGGTCGCACCGGAAGCGGTAAATCCACGCTCGTTAATCTCATTCCACGCTTGATTGAAGCGCCGATGAACACTGTCTTCATCGATGGTGTTCCAGTCAACGAATACCCATTGGCGCAATTGCGCGCGAGTATCGGCTATGTCCCTCAAGAGACCTTCCTGTTTAGCGACACTCTGAAGGGCAACATCGCGTTTGGCGTCGAAAAGAGCGAACCCGCCGAGATCGAGTGGGCAGCGGAGATAGCCGGACTCAGCGAAGATGTGGGCGGTTTCCCGGAACACTTTGAGGTGCTTGTTGGCGAGCGCGGCATCACTCTTTCAGGTGGGCAGAAACAACGAACGGCAATCGCTCGCGCCGTTATGCGACAACCCAAGATTCTGATACTCGACGACGCGTTGTCGTCTGTCGACACGTATACAGAAGAAAAAATTCTCGCTCAGTTGCGTGGTGTGATGCGCGACCGGACAAGCTTGATTGTTTCGCATCGCATTTCAACCGTGCGTGATGCAGATGTGATTTGCGTGCTCGACGAAGGACAAATAATCGAACAGGGAACACATGACCAATTGCTCGCCCTGAATGGTGCGTATGCGGATCTGTACGAACGGCAATTGTTGGAGGAAGAGCTCGCGGCTACATAAGGAAGATGTCGGCAACAGTCAAACAATTTCATGAAGAAGAGGCCATCGGTAAGACGTACGACTTCCAGGTCGCTCGGCGTCTCATCCGCTATCTGAAGCCTTACATGCGTCAGCTGATCCCCGCCCTTGTCTTAACCCTGGGCTTGAATCTGCTTGGTGTCTTACAGCCGAAATTTACGCAGTATGCAATCGACTGGCACATTCTGCCCCGGAAACTCGAGGGCGTCGGGTTATTAGTTGCTTTGTATGTGGGCGTCCAAGTTCTGCGATTGGTGTTCTCGTATTTTCAGGCGGTTCTTTTGAACACAGTGGGCCAGTATGTGATGTTCGACATCAGACGCGAGCTTTACGACAAACTGCAGCATCAGGAGATTGCTTATTACGATCGCAATCCTGTCGGTCGCATTATGACCCGGCTCACCACCGACGTTGATGCGCTCAACGAGCTATTCACTCAAGGCGTAACAGATCTACTCGGCGATCTGGTGATGATCGCCGCGATCATTACGATGATGCTTTGGATGGACGTGCGCCTCACTCTCGTAACGCTGCTGACAGTGCCGATGTTATTCGCCGCAACTACCTGGTTCCGTAAAGGAGCGCGACGCGGCTACGACATGGTGCGCACGCGAATCGCACGTATCAATGCATTTTTACAGGAGCACTTTGCAGGTGCTCAAACAGTTCAGATCTTCAACGCTGAGGCTAAGTCGCTGAAGAAGTTTCACGGCATCAACGAAGAATACCGGCGCGCGAACATTGAAACGATCTTTTACTACGCAGTTTTCTTTCCGCTCGTAGATTTTATTGGCGCGGTCGGCGTCGCGCTGATCATCTGGTACGGCGGGTATCGCGTGATGCAAAACACGGCGGGTCACACCGTGCTCACATTGGGCGCGCTCGTCGCGTTTATTCAATACTCGGGCTTTCTCTTCCAGCCGATCCGCGACATTTCCGACAAGTACAACGTTCTTCAAGCAGCGGTAGTCGCCTCGCATCGAATCTTTCGCACCCTTGATTTGCCGATTGCTATTTTGAGTCCCGATCGTCCAGAAAAAGCGGGGCGCGCTCAGGGACGAATTGAATTCGAGAATGTCTGGTTCGCTTACAAGGGCGAAGATTGGGTTTTGAAAGACGTATCATTCACGATTGAGCCGGGACAATCGGTTGCTCTCGTGGGTCATACGGGATCGGGCAAGACCACAATCACGAATCTGTTAATGAGGTTCTACGACATCCAGCGTGGCCGAATTCTTTTGGACGGCATCGACATTCGTGATTGGGACTTAAAGGCACTGCGGCAGAATTTCGCTGTAGTGCTTCAGGAAGTTTTCCTGTTTAGCGGTACGGTTGAAGGGAACATTCGACTCGGGCGTGAAGAAATCTCGGAGGAGCGCGTGAAGTGGGCGGCGCAGGAAGTTCACGCCGATCGCTTCATCAGCCGACTGAGAGACAAGTACAAAGCAGAGGTAAGGGAGCGCGGAGCTGGGTTATCGGTAGGTCAAAAACAGTTGGTATCGTTCGCGCGCGCGTTAGCCTTTGATCCGGCATTGTTAATTCTGGACGAGGCCACTAGCTCGATCGACACTGAGACAGAGCAATTGATTCAGCGTGCGATTGAACGTGTTATGCGAGATCGAACATCAATCGTCGTAGCGCACCGTCTTTCCACGATTCAAAACGCGGATCGAATCATCGTGTTACATCACGGCGAGATTCGAGAGCAGGGAACTCATCAGGAGTTATTGATTCAGCGTGGACTCTACTGGAAGCTCTACAAACTGCAGTACGCTGACAGCAACATCGATGCATCGGTGACAGACAATCCCGATCGCGAACCAATCGAGCCTATTCCTACGCGGCTCCAGTTTAGCGAGTAATAGTGAGTCCACCGACATGAAGTCGGTGGTTTCTGGCAAGGCAGCGCACCGTTTAGGCAGAAACTAAAAAACCACCGGTATGAAACCGGTGGTTTTTTTGATCCAATTTAAGTAATGAACTAATCCGTTTGAGCAATCGCACTGGTTCGAGCCTTCATTGGAACCAAGCCCTCGAACGACTTGTAGATCTGCAAATACATCTGCGTCTCGCGTGGAATCAAGGTCTTCCAATCTTCTCCGCCGCGCCTCAGATAGCCGGGAAGCTTGGCAGCGTTTGAATTGTAACCAGCGGCCATCAATTCGGGCATTGTCGCCACCTTCGCATTCATCGCGTACTTCACTTCGTCGTTTGCCGCGAGTTCATTCCAGGTGTCCTGCATGTAAAGGAGCATCGCCTGGAGTGCGTTCGAATGGTTGCGCATGGCCGTCACGAAATCCGGAATCAACCCTACCCCGGGGTGTCGCTGCCGTTCGAGGTTGTAAGCCCAAGGAATCATCTGCACCATTCCACCGGCGCCGGCGGAACTCACGGAGTAGCGATAAGTGTCTATCTCGTTCAGGGCGTAGAGCGAATAAATCTCATCGTAGAGAGCCAGGCGATTCTCGTTTCTGAAGCGATCGTGATCGACGTGCTCAACGACGCACAAGCGTTCCGCAATGTTGATTAGGTCATTTGAGATCACGACTCCCTTGTCGCGTAACCTCTTTGCGGCAAGATCCAACATGTTGCGGACATAACCTTGACCCGACTTCGTGAGGTCCGTCGACAAAAGTGCCGGGTGAGCTGAGGTGTAGTAAGCCAGCTCCTTAAACGTGCCACTCTTTTCAATCGGAAACTCAACGACCAGCGGATCAAGTGATCTCCCGTCCTGAGTAAATACGGTCACGGCCGTATTCACGCCATTCGCCCTGATGACCCGGATCGTCAGCGGTTCGCCGAGCGAACCGGTCGTGGTGATCTCAGAACCCTTTGTCAGGAACGTCTGCTTCGCTATCGTTGCGACGTGAATATGAGAAGTCTTTCGATCGAGTGCTGCGATATTCACGAATTGGATCGACGGAGAAGTCGTAGGCGTCATTGCCGTGGGCTGCGGTCGAGTCTTGAATAACCGTTTGGCCTCAGTGATACGCGTTTGAATGAGCGCCGGTGTTAGAAAAAGCGGCGCTACGTTCCCTGACGTTGCAGGGGCGGTTAACACGGCTTCCGGTGCCGGCTTTTTGACGTCCGTAACCCCTGTCGGTACTGCCAGCGCAGGCGTCGGTACGGATGGTGCTACTTTAGGCGCGGTCTGTTGAGTAGACCCAACAGCAACCGTCCGTGGTCGCACTAGCTTGTCGGTTTGGGTTGTTTGTGAGAGCGCTTGCCAAGACGCGCAGAAAACAACAAGAGCGGATAGGGGTGTAACTAAAAAACTTCTCTTCATTTTTACGCTTCTTCAGGAGAGATACAGGACAGATGCCCTGCCGGGGGCTGGCACGTGACCTTAGATTCGCCCACCGGCAGTGTGGTTGTCAACAACTTTCTAAGCAGATTCGGGGCAGTAGCCCGACCGTCAGGGAGGGCTCATGTCGCCCCGCGCCCTCCGTGACGGTCGGGCTACTGCCCCGAGATGTCAATCCACTCCGAATCCAATACTGACGACGGCAGTGATGTCTTTCTCGAGTGAAGAGGTGTCGTTCATCCCCGAATCCGAGACTTCATTCGATCCAGCCGGTGTTATTTGCAGGACGCCCATACGTGCGGTTTTTACTGCACCAATTGAACTGCCCGTACTCTCGGCGATCTTTGCGGCGCGCGTTTTGGCGTCTTTAGCTGCTTCTGCCAGCATCTCGATCTTCAGATTGCCAAGCTGCGTGTAGTAGTACTCCGGCGCCATCGACTCGAGCAGAATACCCTGGTTGATTAACTCGGTAGCTTCGCGAGCAATCTTGCCGATTTTCTGAACGTCCTTTGAGCGGACTTCGAGCTCCTGTCGCAACGAGTAACCAGTGATTTCAGACGTTTCGGCTCCATCAGACGTTTTCCCGTGAAGTGTCTGCGAGGAGATTGATGAGATCGTGATCTCGTCGTCACGGATACCTTTGCTAATGAGATAAGCTTTCACTTTGGGAACAGCTTCCGAAAGCGACTTGTAAGCTTCCGATAGCACCGGTGCCTGGTAAGAGACAGCTGATGTCCACTTGACGAGGTCGGAAGTAATTTGTCGTTTCGCGGATCCGGTTACCGTGATTGTCTGTTCTCCACGTTTGCCTTTAACAAAGGCCCAACTGCCTAATCCCGCGGCGATGATTATCGCCAAAGGAATGGCCAGGATTGCCAATAGGGGTTTCGAATTTCCGTTCATTCTGGGGGACGCTCCTTTCGGAATCTCAAAATTTGAGCCTGACAATATACTGCCATCGAGCGCAAATGAGCCACGCCTCAAACTTCACGTCTTACACAAAATAGGTGGCCGTGCTTTCAAATTAGGCAATACCACCGATGCGAAAGTTCCTGGTGCGCTCTTATATTTCTGCGCTTGGTAAAGAACGCTTTACAGGAGACGAGAATAACGGTTATGGCGGAATAATGAACGAGAGTTACCCTGTTCGGCTCATGTGTCGGCCCACAGTCTTTTGGGCTTACGCGCCGACTCTGTATACTTGGCGTTCTTGAAGATGCCATCCTTGTTTTCGTTCCCGATACACATTGAAGGGAGTTAGTTATGCCGGTTCATCGTCCCACACTGCCGATCATGCTTGCGTCAGTGTTAATCGTAGGGGTACTCGCGATGCCGATGTTTTCGGTGGTGCGATCACAAAATTCGACAGGTGTTGCTCAACAGATGATTAAGACAAACAACTATCCGGTTGCCCGCAAAGGCGATCAGGTCGACGACTATCATGGTGTAAAGGTCGCTGATCCGTATCGCTGGCTCGAAGATCTTGATTCTGAGGAAACTCGGAAGTGGGTCGAAGAGGAGAATAAACAGACTTTTGCTTATCTCGCAGAGATCCCCGCTCGAACAACCATCAAAGAGAGACTTACTAAACTTTGGAATTTCGAGAAGTACGGCGTTCCGTTCAAAGAAGGGAACAGATATTTCTATTCTCGGAATAGTGGGTTACAAAACCAGAGTGTTTTGTATTCTGTGAACTCGCTCGCTGCTGAGCCACAGACTCTCTTAGATCCGAACACACTCTCCAGCGA